>JBBSCL010000051.1:0-10994 GCA_038250345.1 Leptolyngbyales cyanobacterium | reverse complement strand
CGTCCTAGTTGACCGCCAACCTGTCCAAAGCTAATGCGTCCTAGGTGGTTAAAGCGCAGACGGTAAATTTTATTAGTTTCATCAAAGTCGAGGGTTGTTCCCTGTGTTTCATTATTTTTATGCACTATGCGTACGTTGGGGTCGAGACTTCGCCAGAGAGAGTCACCTGGAATAGTGCTACTTGAATGAGTCACCCATTGCACCAAACCGTTGGCTTCACGAAAGCTGACTTGCCAGTCAATGCGGTTGAGTTTGGCGTTATGTTGAGCCGTTCGGATTGCTTGAAAAGCTTCATTTTTGGCAGCATTGAGACGTTGGTTGTTGAGCAGTGATAACCATGAAGGGCTGGCGATCGCAGCCAACACTCCAATAATAATCATCACTACCAATGTTTCGAGTAGTGTGAATCCAGACAACTTACGATTTTTGATTGGTTGAGTTAGAAGAATATTGTGTTTTTTAACACGTGATTTCATTGCCAAACACCCTGACTTGATTGTTTTTAGAGTGCCCAAAAGAGAATTTGTTTGAAACAAAAATTTCTTTTGGTCAGCCAGAAAGCGTATTTAAGTCAGCGATCGCGCGGCTTAAAGCTTGCACGACTCAGAAGGACAGGCTGGATAAAGGGATTGATAGACGCGATCGCGTTTGCCAAACAGAGCATATCGATTGTCGCGAACCTGTTCATAGACGCGATCGCCGCCCCATTTCAGCCCTGGCAAAGCACGATAAGCGGCAACAAAAATATCTCCCGCAGGCAGCAAACGACCAATTTCTTCGGCTGCATCACTGCCTTGCCAGCGCTGCTGAGGATTTTTAGAATTAATTAGAATCATCCCCATTTCGCAGTCTTGTGAGGTGATGCCCAACTCTTTAAGAGATCCTTCATCCTGCATAGGAATATATTGAAACTGGTGCCCCTGGTCTAAATTTTCTAGAACTCGCACCAAATTAACGCAGAGGTTGCAGTTGCCATCGTAAATAACGTAGTAGCCCATGACTTTAACTAGGTAAATTGTTCTACTTCTTAAAATAAACCTTTATTCAAAGGCGTGGTTTCAGTTGGTTCCAAAGTTGCCAGCAGCATCAACAACGCGATGTGAACTTTCTCGATTGCCCTCATTGCCCTCACCGTTCGGCTGAGCGCTCACGTCGAAGCCCTAAATCCCTCTTCGAGAGCGGGAGAGGGACTTTGATCAAGGCTTACTCCTCTTCTCCTACCTTGGGAGAAAGGGCTAGGGGATGTAGCTCGCTTCCCGCAGGATGGGCTGCTCTTGGTTGTGCATCAGGGGGAACAGGAATTTTTGGTGAAAACTTACCCAACTAACACAAGTGAGCTGCTTCTGCTTTTATTCAACAAAATATTCAACACAATGTTTTCTTCTGACTGAATTTGGGTATTTATATGTAGATAGATAGTTGTGACAGCACAATTTTCTATATTCGTCATCCCACGAAATAATGATATTTTCTCTGTTTTCCCAGAAGCTTCTGCCCAAACGAATCTGGCTGGTGGTTATGGTGTTTGCCTTGAGCGAACCTCACATCCCGGCTGTGGCGCAGCTAATTCCAGATCGCACACTGGGTTCTCAATCTTCCACTGTGAATACGAATGGCGCGATAGATACCATTCGTGGGGGAGTGAAATCTGGTGCAAACCTATTCCATAGTTTTCTAGAACTCAATGTGGGCAGTGGGCGATCGCTTTACTTCAGCGATCCGGGTGTCAGCAATATTCTCACCCGCGTTACAGGAACCAATCCTTCAAAAATTGATGGCAGATTGGGAGTCAGCGGCACCGCCAATCTGTTTTTGATCAATCCCAACGGCATTATTTTTGGCTCTGGTTCCAGTTTAGATATTCGCGGATCGTTTACGGCAACCACGGCAGCGGCAATTAAATTTGCCGATGGCAGCGAATTTAGTGCGACCAATCCGCAAGCTTCTAGTTTACTAACGATCGCGGTTCCCATTGGCTTACAGCGCGGCACCAATCAACCAGCCGTAACGATAATGAACCGTGGCAATTTGCAGACTGGGCAAGATTTGACCCTAGAAGCCGATCGCTTAGATCTGCAAGGAACTCTTCAGGCTGGACGAGATTTAACCCTGCTGGCAACCGATACCGTAAAAGTTCGGGACACCGCCACTGATCCTTTTTTGGCGCAGGCAGGCAGAAATTTGACCATTCAGGGCGATCGCGCCATTGATATTCTCGCCCTCAACCATCCCACGCAACCACCTTTTGTCAGCGGCGGCAACCTCAGCTTGATCAGCGATGGCACTATTTCAGGAGATGCCCGGTTTGCCAGTCAGGGCAGCCTTGATATTCGGAGTGTGTCAGGTGGACTAGCGAACTTTACAAGCCTCTATGACCCGATTATTACTACGGCAGGGGATGTCAACCTAGCAGTCAACTACACGGGTGCTTCGTTGCTGATCGAAGCAGGCGGCAATATCCGAGTGCAGGGATTGGTTAACATCACGGCTCCTGATGTTGCGGCTCCGTTTGTCGGGGATGATGTTGCGCTTAACACGCAGCCAGGGTTAATTTTGCGATCGGGGCAGGCGACCCGACGGTATGCGGTCAACAGCGGCGCAGTGGCAGGCAGCACCACAGGAGTTGGAATCGTTCCACAACCTGGGATTACGTTGCAGAGAAATGTAACGGTGGCAAATGGCGGCGTGGTGAGGCTGACGGCGGCGGGAACTGGCAGCATAAGCACTCAGGCGATTAGAACACGCGGAGGGGCGATCGCCTTCACTAGCGCCCAATCGATCACCACCAACGGTCAACCCCTAGATGTAGGATTACTTCCTGGCAATGCTGGCTCGATTCAACTCACAGCCCAAAATGGCAATATTGACACAGGTGATTTATTTGCCCTCAGCGTTACTGGCGCGGGAGGCGCAATTCAACTTGCTGTTCCAAATGGCAACCTTGTCACCGGTGCGCTGCTTGCCTACAGCGATTCGGGTACGGGCGGCACAGTAGCGATCGCTACCCGTGGATCTGCCACTCTAGACTCTATCAACACCAGTTCCTTCAGCGGCAATGGCGGAAATCTCAGCATCATTGCAGGTGGTGTCACCACCAACGATATCTACGTTTACAGCTTCATTAATGGCAACAGCGGCAACGCATCCATTACGTCGGGCGGAACTATTTCGTTTAATAATATTGATGCCTACAGCGAGAATGGAATGAGTGGCAATGTCACCCTTACCGCGCTTGCCGATGTGATCGCTATAGGTGAGATTGATGTCAGCGCTTATGGCAGCGGTCGAGGCGGGCAACTTACAGTGCAGGCAGGCGGCGATATTCGGCTAACAAACGGTGCAACGTTTCGGAGTGACACCTTTGTGGATGCCAATGCCGGAAATATTTCGGTTTCTGGGCGATCGCTTTTCCTGGAAAATGGTGCCCAGATTCGCAGCGTTAGCCGCTATGGGGCAACGGGCAACAGCGGCAACATTACGGTGAATGCAAGCAATGGAGTGAAGCTTTCGGGCGTAGGCATTGGAGATACTCCCAGCGCTATTTTTACCCTGGCAGACCTCTTCTCAACAGGCAATGGCGGTGATATTACGATCAATACTGGCTCCCTGATGATGCGAGATGGGTCAGAGATTTTGGCAAACCATTTTGGTGAAGGCATCGGCACCCGCGCCGGAAACATTACCATTCGGGCAAAAGACACGATCAGCTTGGAAGGGTTCCGGGTCCGAACTGTTGAAGGCGACAGCCCCGGAACTGGAATTGGCAGTAATCTCGTCACTGGCATTACGAACAGCACCGCTGGCATCAATCGACGGGGCGGCACGATCGATATTCAGGCGAGTGGCTTAGAAATACTCAATGGCGCTTTTGTAGCCACTGTGCTTGAGACCGGATCAAATGGTCAAAGCGGCAATATTCGGCTGAATATTGGCAGCAATGGCGTACCCGGAGATATTCTGATTGCTGGCTCAGCAACACGGGAGTCTACGATCGCTAGCGGCACGAATCCAGGCAGCATTGGCAATGGCGGCAATCTTGAGATCACGGCTGGAACGGTATCCCTCCGAGACAATGCCTTCATTAGTGCTGAAGCCAAAAGTTCCGGCAATGGTGGCAGTATCCGCTTAAACGCGACAAATTTATCGGTGGGCAATCGGTCTGCTGTGACTGTTGAAACCACCGCAGCCGGAAATGCGGGAGCCATCAATTTGGTCAGCGATCGCGTGACGGTGGAAAATGGCGGTCAAATTCGCTCAAAAACGGTGGGTCAAGGGCAAGCGGGAGACGTAAACATTCAAGCCGATGCTGTCACTGTCACTGGAAACCTCAGCGGTATTATTTCCGGCAGCGGCGACCCAGATAATCGCAATCCATTAACAGGCGATGGTGGCAACATTCGCCTCACGACCCGGACGCTGCAAGTGTTAGACGATGGCATCCTCAGCGCTTCAACCTTTACCAATGGTCGGGGCGGCAGCATTGATATCACGGCAGCATCCGTTGAGTTGGCAAGTCAAGGAAAACTATCGGCAACCACTCAAGGACGAGGCAACGCAGGCAGCATTACTGTAAATGCTAGCGATCGCGTCACTATCACGGGCGATCGGAGTGGCATTTTTGCCAATTCCACACCCCAAGCGATCGGCAATAGCGGTAATGTTTTTGTAGCCTCAGACCAACTTCTCTTGCAAGATAAAGCCAGAATCACCGTTGCGACTCAAGGGCAAGGGCAGGGTGGAGATGTTCAAATCTTCGCAAACCAAATCGACCTAGACAGCCAATCTCTGATTACAGCAGAAACAAGTGGCATTGGTAAAGGCGGCAATCTGAACCTGAACGCAAACCGTTTAACAGTTCAAAATGGGGCGGCGGCTAGTGTGAGTGGGCAGGGGACTGGTGCGGGTGGCAACCTGACTGCAACTGCCAACTCCCTGACATTAGACAATCAAGGAAAGCTAATTGCCGAAACGGATTCCAGTGATGGCGGCAACATTAATCTCAACGTTCGAGACATTTTGCTATTACGCCGCAACAGCCTGATTTCTGCCAGTGCTGGAACGGCTCAAGCCGGGGGCGATGGCGGCAACATTACCATCAAGGCTGGCTTTGTGGTGGGTGTGCTAGACGAAAACAGCGATATTCGCGCCAATGCCTTTACAGGCAACGGTGGACGGGTCAAGATCACGGCTCAAGGCATCTTCGGACTGCAATTTCAATCCAAGCTCACCCCGTTTAGCGACATTACCGCCAGTTCAGAGTTTGGGCTAATCGGTACTGTCACCCTCAACACGCTAAACATTGACCCAAATCGAGGATTGGTGCAGCTCCCTAACACGTTCACTTCGACCAATCAAATCGCTCAAACCTGCTCTCCTCAGCAGTCTGGCAATAGTTTTATTGTCACTGGACGAGGCGGTGTGTCTCTTGACCCCACAGAAGCCTTAAACCAAACGCCAGTGTGGACAGATGAGCAAGCGAGACAGGGGCGTGGGGGAATAGAGGGGCAGGAGAACCCAAATTTAACCCTAAATGCTCAACCGCTCGTTGAAGCGACGGGGCTGAGCAGAAATGCGGATGGCTCCATCTCGCTGGTCGCTGAGGGGGAAGTTGCTCAGAATAATGCAGCGATCGCGGCTTTGAACTGCCAGCCTAATCTTCTAGGACGATGACCTGATGAATAAGATTGATAGATTGACTAAAAAAATCTGCCGCTGCTTCCTGTGGAGCTTTCTGGGGTTACTGCTTACCTTCAGTCTGCCGATGGTGAGGGCGATCGCTCAACCGCCTATCGCTAGTATTGATCGCGCCCAACGTTTGAACCAGCAAGGACAACAGCAGTTTGAGCAGGGGAATCCACAAACGGCGTTAGCACAATGGCAACAGGCAGAACGCCTCTACCGCAGCGGCAATAATCAGACTGGGGTAATTGGCGCTCAACTCAACCAGGCAAGGGCATTGCAGGCACTGGGGTTTTATCGTCGTGCTAGAACGCTGCTAGATGAAATTGTCACGGTGCAACAGCAACAGCCCAACTCGACGTTGAAAGCCAGTAGCTTGTTGATGCTAGGAAATATTCTGCGGCTGGTGGGAGAGGATAAGCCAGCGGAGCAAGTTTTGGTAGCTAGCCTCAGCATTGCCCAACAGATGAACTCCCTGCCAGACATCCAGGCGGCATATTTACATCTAGGAAACACTCTGGTTGCCCAACAGCAGTTACCCAAAGCGATCGCCTATTTCAAAAAAGCCGCCGCGATCGCCGCTCCTTTGCAACTCTCCGCCCAACTGCGACAGCTCAAAGTGCAGCAACTGAACCGTGATCCTGAAGCCCTCACTGTATTGCCCCAAATTGAAGCCCAACTGGCAACCCTGCCGCTTAGCCAGACGACCGTTTACGGACATATTGAACTAGCGTCAATTCTCAGCACTTCGCACTCCACACTCCGCACGTCGTCGTTAAGGTCGGCTCAACTGTTGGCGATCGCTCAGCAGCAGGCAAAAACCTTGGGCGATCGTCGGGCTGAATCTTGGGCGATCGGTCGGTTAGCCCATCTGTATGAGCAAAATCAGCAGTTGCAGGATGCTAAACAACTGACCCAAAAAGCATTACAACTTGCTCAAACCGTAAATGTGCCAGAGATTACCTACCAATGGCAGTGGCAACTGGGGCGGATTTTGAAAGCGGAGGGCAATGTAACCCAGGCGACAACAATTTACACACAAACCGTAGAGACGCTGCAATTACTCCGAAAAGATTTGGCTGCATTAGGTCAGGATGTGCAGTTTTCCTTTCGCGATCAGGTGGAACCCGTGTATCGCGAACTGGTGGATCTGCTGCTACAACCCGGTGCGACTCAAGACAACCTGAAGAAAGCCCGCCAGGTCATTGAATCATTGCAACTGGCAGAGTTGAATAACTTTTTTCGGGAGGCATGTTTAGATGCAGAAGCCCGATCGATCGATGCGATCGACCCAACCGCAGCGGTGATCTATCCAGTCATTTTGCGCGATCGCCTGGAAGTGATCCTCTCCCTACCCGGACAACCCCTACAGCACTACGCCACCGCTGTTCCCCAGAAACAGATAGAAGCTGGAATTGCTCAAATGCAGGCATCGCTGCGTCCCACCTCATTTACCAAAGAACAGCTAGCTGCCGCCCAACAGATTTATCGCTGGATGATTCAACCTGCTGCCGCCGATTTAGCACAGCGCGACATCAAAACCCTCGTTTTTGTGCTGGATGGGTCGCTCCGTAGTTTACCAATGGCAGCCCTGCACGATGGCAATCAATATTTAATTGAGCAATACCAAATTGCCTTGACTCCTGGGTTGCAACTGTTGAGTCCGCGCACTCTTCAGCAAAAACAAACTCGTGCTTTGATTGGTGGCTTAAGCGATGGCACCGCTGAGGCAACGCCATTACCCGGTGTGCGCCAAGAGGTAGATGAAATTCGTCGTCAAATGCCGGCTCAGGTGTTACTAAACAGTTCATTCACCACCAGTGCTCTCAAAGCTGAGATCCAAACGGCTCCCTTTACCGTGGTACACTTGGCAACCCACGGACAGTTTAGTTCCGAAGCGAAAGACACCTACATCCAAACCTGGGATGGAAAATTGACGGTGAATGATTTGCAGGCTTTGCTGAGTCGCCGATCGCAAACGGATACAAACGCGATCGAACTGCTCGTTCTCAGTGCTTGCGAAACGGCTCAGGGTGATAATCGTGCCGCTTTAGGCATGGCAGGAGTGGCTGTGCGATCGGGCGCACGTAGCACCCTGGCAACCCTTTGGCGGGTCAATGATGCCTCCACCGCCGTATTTGTGACCCAGTTTTATAAGATGCTAATTCGCCCAGATATCACTAAGGCACAAGCCGTTCGAGACGCTCAAATTACATTATTGCGATCGCCAGAATTCAAGCATCCCTTCTACTGGGCACCCTTTATACTAGTTGGGAACTGGTTGTGAGCACACTAAACCCTGCTATAGGTGGCATCGCCCGATTACGAAAGACTTTTCTGCTGTGTGTTTTCTACCTTTTTTGCACTTGATCAAGATAAGCTCTTCATCCCCCAAAAAATATGAAAATCATTAGTTGGCAACGTCTAAAAGGTGTAGTTAGTACAGTGCTTCTCGCGATCGGCTTGACTAGCCTAACGACTCAAGCAGCGCAGGCTCAATTTACCTCACCACCCGGACAAGGAGTCCCCAAAGGCACAGCAGGAGGCGGTTCCCGTAAACCATTCTGCCTGTTACCGCCCAACAACCGGGAGAATCTTCTAGCGTTAGCTCCGACTCAATTTATCGGTCTTACATCTCGCGAAAATCTATCCATTTGGGTTTACGTGCCTAACACAACCGCTAAAACATTAGAATTTAGCCTGCTTACTCAAGACCGAGAAGGCATCTATCAAACACAGGTGCCTGTTAGCGCCCCTGGATTGTTAAAAATCACGTTGCCAAAAGTGGTAACTTTAGCCATTGGCAAACCCTATTACTGGACAGCAGCATTAATTTGCGATCCAAAACAGCGCACAAATGATTGGTGGGTTGACGGCTGGATTCAGCAGCAGCCAATTAGCACAGATCTCCAGCGGCAGTTGGCAGGAGCACCGATTGAACAGCAAGTAAAGCTCTATGCCCAAACAAAATTTTGGTACGAAGCCTTGGATGCTTACTTAGATCTCCAGCAAACTCAACCCAGTCACCCCAGCCTGTCTCGACTGTGGGCAGATCTGATCCGAACGGCTGGGCTAGGTAATATTCCCCTACAAGGTAAACTGCCCCAGATCTCAAAACCTACTTTATCCACACAAGCGCATCGTTAACTATGCCACGACTCAATCAATGGCGCAGTTTGGGCATGATCACGTTTGGGGTCACTGCTGCGATTATTGGTGTGCAGTTAACCGGAGGATTGCAACTGCTGGAATGGGCAATTCTCAATCAGTGGTTTCGTCTGCGTCCACCCGAAGCGAGAGCAGTACCGATTGTTTTAGTGACAATCACTGAGGATGATATTCAACGGGCAGGACATTGGCCCCTCGCTGATGCTCAATTGGCGGCGCTGCTAAACCGATTAAAACGCGATCGCCCTGCTGCCATTGGTTTAAACCTCTATCGGGATTTACCCACACAACCAGGACATGCTGAGCTAGTGCAGGTGTTCAAAACAACTCCTAACCTGATTGGGATTACAAAATCAGTTGGCAGTTCTGAAGGGGCAGCCGTTGCGCCACCGTCAGCTTTACGCGATCGCGATCAGGTAGGAGTCAATGATTTGCTCATCGATAGTGATGGCACCGTTCGCCGCAACTTACTTTCAATCGGACAGAACGGCAAAGAGATTCAGGCACTGGGAACAAAACTGGCGTTGATATATCTCCGCAAGCGGGGAATTAGTCCCATCGTCAAGGTAAAAGATACCTGCATTCAGGTTGGCAAAGCAGAATTTTGCCGTTTAGACCCAGATACTGGCGGATACGTTCGGGCGGATACAGGTGGCTTCCAAACGTTGTCTAACTTCTTGCGAACTTCTGATGGCATTCCCTCAGTTTCGTTTACGGATGTCATGACTAATCGCGTTCCAGCATCCCTTTTTCAAGACAAGATTGTTTTGATTGGGGCAAAAGCAGACAGTTTATGGGGCGATCGCTTCTACACGCCCTACACTACCGATAGCAACAGTACCTGGGTCGGCGTTGAAATCCACGCAAACATTGCCGCGCAAATCATCAGCAGTGCCCTAGATGGTCGCCCAATTTTGCAAGGATTGCCCCAAATTTGGGAGTGGGGCTGGATTTTACTCTGGACGGCAGTAGGAACGCTACTGGGCTGGTCGGTGCGATCGCTGCAATGGACAGTTGTTTTTATTCCAGCCGTCACCATCAGCATTTTCGCCCTGACTTACGGATTATTTCTGATGGGGTGGTGGGCGATCGCAGTCTCCCCCGTGCTAGCGCTCACTGGCGCTGCCTTACTTAGCCGCAGCTATTGGGTTTGGCATACTTTAAAGCAAGCAAATCAACTGCTGGAATTAAAAGTCCAAGAGCGCACGCAGGAGCTAATCAAGAAAAATGCTGCCTTAGAACAAGCCCATCTTGCCGCAGAAACGGCTAATCAGTCGCTGCAAAAACTTGCTCGAACAGATGAGTTAACGCAGGTTGCCAATCGTCGGTTTTTTAATGAATATCTGGAGCAAGAATGGCAGCGATCGCTGCGAACACAGTTGCCGCTTGCCCTCATCCTGATTGATATTGACTTCTTCAAGCTCTACAACGATACCTACGGGCACCCGGCAGGAGATGAGTGCTTGTCTAAAGTTGCCCGTGGCTTAAAATCAACCGTCAAAAGACCTAATGATCTCGTTGCCCGCTATGGAGGAGAAGAATTTGCCATTATTCTGCCTAACACTCCCATTGCCGGGGCGATTCAGGTCACCACAGATATTCAAGCACACATCAAATTTCTCCAAATTTCTCACCGCAGTTCTCAAATCAGCCCATGGCTAACGTTAAGCATGGGAGTCGTTTGTATGGTGCCAAGCTCGCAAACATCTTTAACCTATTTAGTAGACAAAGTAGATCAAGCACTTTATCAGGCAAAAAGGACGGGGCGCGATCGCGCCATATCAGAAGAACTCCTCACCCAACCCGTTCAACAGTTGCTTGATTAATCACTAAGATGAGTAAGTAGATAAAGGAATCAAAGTGTAGATGAGTCGAAGCGTAGATGGAGTAAAGGTATGGCTACAGTAAAAATTAGAAAGACTCCTGGAATCTGCAATGGAGCCGCTTGTATTGGTCGGACGCAGATTCCGGTGTGGCAATTGATCGCGTTGCACTTGCAGGGCTGCTCAGATGCAACCTTGCTTGGCGACTACCCACAGTTGACTAGAGATGACTTAAAAGCGGTTCGCACTTACTACGCTCAAAATCCAGAAGAGATTGATGACGCGATCGCGGCTGAGAACTCAGAAAACTAGCGCAACTTAGAT
>JBBSCL010000050.1:0-11173 GCA_038250345.1 Leptolyngbyales cyanobacterium | reverse complement strand
TAGCTGATTGATTATTTTCCCAACAACTCAAAGAAAGTTTCCTTGTCAATCCCAATATCCTGAATCATGCCCATTAGAGTTCCCTGTTTTAGGTCTTTTCCTGAATGAAGCGGCACAATAACTCTCTGTCCATGACTATCTTTGTAAACAGCATGGCTTCCCTTTTGACGGTCAAGATAAAAACCTAACTTTTCGATGACTTTAATAAATTCTCTAGCTTTGACGCTGGGAAAATTACTCATGCCAAGATCGTTAATGGCTTCACAATTAAATCTTCTTTAGGAATTAACTGATTATCAGCCCTTAAGCTTTCAAGATATAATTCAATCGCTTCTGTAATATTCTCGATCGCTTCTTCAAACGAATCTCCTTGAGAATGGCATCCTTTGAGGCTCGGACAAAACGCGTGATAACCGCCATCGGATTCTTTTTCCAGAAGAACAGTGTAATTGTAAATTTGTTTATCGTTGTTGTTCATATGGTTTCAACTGGTTTGTGACTCCCTTCTTTCCCCTCGGCATGATTCCATAGTAAAGGCTCCCAGGCTCTGTTAATAAAAGCAGCGCGATCGCATTTTTTATGAAAGTAGATCACCGCAAGGCTGCTGATTTTTCCATAAATGCTGGTTTAGGAAGGTGCGATGCCTAAACCAGAAAGGCGCGATCGCTCTATGACTGCTGAATTACGATCGCGGTTGTAGGTGCGATCGCGATTGGGAAGAGGAAGGCGATCTTTCATCATAGGGCAAGGAAACGGGGCGATCGCTCACTCCATAACTCACTGGCTAATTTGCAGCAAGAGCACTTCATTAATCACCGTTTGATAGCCAATTCCTCGTTTGTTTGCCTCTTCTCTCGCCCAAGCTAAGACTTTAGGGTGAAGTCGAATCGAAATCGGCTCATACTTTTCCTCTTCCTCTTTGGTAGGGCGACCCCGCTTCTTCAGTTTGATCCCAAATTGGTCAGCGATCGCGGCTCTGAATTCTTGGCTTTCTTCTGGCGTGACTCGCCTCGCTCTTTCAAACGGAAACTCAGATTCCTGACTCATATCGCTGGCACTCCTTTTTTGTCGCCTTTCTTGCACTAATAATCCTGATTTGTTTACCTCGCATCGTAAAGACAACGACAACAATTGAGCCATTTTCTGCTTCTCTGATCGCCCATTCCCTTTCTTCTCCCTGAGAATGCTTAGAGTCTTCCGTAAATAGGAGATAAGGATCAGCGAAAACGGTTACAGCTTCCTCAAATGTGATGCCATGTTTCAGAGCATTTGATTCAGTTTTGTTATCGTTCCATTCAAATCTCATTTACAGTATATACCAAAACTCGTCTGAGCTATTCTACAGGTTTGGATGAATTACGAATGATACGACTCTTGCAGGGCGATCGCGAAATTAAGGGAGAGTGCGATCGTTCTATGACTGCTGAATGCGATTTTTGTCTATGGAACCTGCGATCGCTACAATTTAAGATATGCAATATTAGCCTATTCATTTTATGAGCAGCCAATCAAAATTCACCTACGAAATCGATCTACAACCCGGTGAACCGCTAGCTCTACCTCCCGACTTAGCTACCAGCATTGGAGCAGGGCGCTGGCTCATTACAATCCAACCCGTTGTTCCCCCTTGCTCCGCACCTCTGCCAACCCGCAGTCATCAAGCTTTCCTGAAGAGCTATGCTCCAGAAGACGAAGGACTGTATGACGATTACACCCGGTGATGTTTGGGTTGCTGAAATCCTCTTTACGGATGGTAGTGCTGCCAAAAAACGCCCAGTTTTAGTGTTGTGGCTAGATGCCCAAGATGTAATCGTCGCTGCGATAACCTCTGCACCACCGAGATCAGTCACCGATGTAATCCTGAACGATTGGCAGCAAAGTGGTTTACGAGTTGCCTCAGTCGTTCGGCTCGCTCGGCTGGATTGCCTCGAAGAATCTCTACTGATTGCTCATATTGGTCATATTTCTCAAGCAGATGCCCAAAAGGTATTGGATATTTGGACTTCTAAAATCAAGCCCAAATTTTAATGCGATCTTAAATCTTATGGCGATCGCGGCTCTCAAAATGCGATCGTTCTACAACTACTGAGTGCGATCTCGATTGGAAGAAAGGCGCATGGAAAGGGGCGATCTCTACCAATTAATGACCGTTAAAACATTGACCTTTGCAAATTCTTGATCAGCCGTCACGACATCTGCTGAATTTTGGATCGCCATCGCCGCAATGATCGCATCTGGTAATTTCAATCGAAACTGTTGGCGAATTTCAATGATTTTCTCAACCAAGTCAGCGCCAGTTGAAGCTAAATCAATCACCTCAATTCGTTGAAGAAACTCCTGAAAAAGCTGGCGATCAACTTGATTTAGTCCAGAAAACGCCAGAAACTCAATTTGGCTAATCACTGATATCCCTATCCAATCAGCATTTTTCAATAATTGAGTGAGTTGAGAATTTCCTTGGAGCAGCGCTACGATCGCATTCGTATCCAACAGGTAGCGATCACCACTCATCCCGGAGATTCCTTTGCATGGCAATGGCATTTCCCTGCCAGGTTAACCGACCCACCAAATCAGAGAAATCATACTTGCCTTGCGGCTGCTCAACGGATGCAACTGGATTCATCACAATCACAACATTCACCTCAGTTCCCGCTAATTGCGTCGGAATACTCAGATTCAAACATCCATGTTCATCAACTCTCGTGGTCAGTTTTACAACGTCCATGATTTAGATAGAGGGATTAGACCTCTCCCTAGCTTAGCTTAGAGCGATCGCCCATCGCCGTAAATTGGGTTGAGGGCGATCAATTGTGAAAATGGAGGGAGCGATCGCGGTAGGGAAAGGGGCGATGGTAAGAGGCGATTGAGATTTGGAAAAAGTGAGATCGCGATTGGGAAGAGGGCGATGGCAAGGGGAGATCGTGATTGGGAAAAGGGACAATGGCAGGGGACGATCGCCCATTTAGATTGTTTGGATTCGACACGGGCGATAGGGGGAAGAAGTGCGATCGCGCTAGTCCGGCTGAATGCGATCGCTGATTGTTTGAGTAGTGCGATCGCGGTTTTAGTTGAAAGTGCGATCGCGATTGGGAAGAGGGAGTGCGATCGCGGGGAAAGCAAAGAGGGCGATCGTCAGAGCATTAGCCACCCTTAGAAATGAATGCGACGATAGATTTCGGTCAATGGAAGTTCTACGTTCACGCTGTGCAGGACGATCGCCTGCTCAAGCTGGGAGTGGACTTGCCATTGCCAGCGATCATTACTATTGCGATCAAGATTGTGATATTGCTCAACATAGGGTTCAGTTTGGCTGACCAACAGATATTCACAAAAGCTGGTAAGGGAGCGATATTTTCTGAACTTTTCACCCCGATCGTAAGCTTCAGTCGAGCGCGATAAAACCTCGACAATCAGTAAAGGATTAAGAATCTCATCATTGCGATCGCCATTAAACTCTGGCGCGCCATTTATCATCATCAAATCGGTGTAAGTCCCACACTGATAGTCAGGAATCCAAACTCGCAAGTCGCTGTTGTACAAACGAAAATCGGTGTCTCTCAGCAAAAAACCCAAGTAAATTAATAAGTTGCTGGCGATCGCGCTGTGGGCTTCAGAACCTCCCGGCATCGTAATAATCTCCCCGTTGCAGTATTCATGACGTTCTAGGTTGGTTTCTTCCATTGCCCGATACTCGTCTACTGTGAGGCGATCTGTTATTACATCTGGGAGACTGGTTTGAGCAAAAACCACAATCAGACCTCTTGAATATACTGAGCGCTAAGACTATTATCCAACGTCGAGATCAAGAATCGCCAACGAATCAGATTACTCCATGACACCTGCGATCGCTGATTGTTTGAGTAGTGCGATCGCGCTTTACACACACTTCGTGACCACACAGTCGAGTTGTTGAGGTTTGGCAAGGGCGATCGCGTTAGTTTGTTTTAGGGCAAAATAATCACCTAAATCGAGTTTTACAAATCATCAAGCGGTTAGCAGAAATTGTTGCTCAGCCAGAGGTTTAGTCCAGCTTCTAAATCAGCCATTATTCTTATCCTTCTCCTAAATCTATAAAAGTTTCATTAACAATACTGAATTGCTGGTAGTTATGCGCTAAAACATGATTGGCGATGATTTCGTAACAGCAGTATAACCATTTGACATCTATCTCAAGAAAGGGATTTTCATGCCAGAGGGAATACAAAACCAAGCGCATCTGGGTCAAGGATGGGCATTTCCATTGCGAGTGACGGTTCAAGGCGGCGTGCAAATTAGCGCCACAACTCGCAACATTGAAGAATCGATTCAAATTATTCTACGAACTCAGCTTGGAGAGCGCGTCTATCGTCCTGATTTTGGTTCTCGGTTGGCAGAGTTGGCATTTGCGCCGATGAATACCCAAACCTTGCTGCTCTTACGCTTGTACACTCAGGAAGCGTTGGAAAAATGGGAACCCCGAATTATGCTGGATGATATTCGCGCTGATCCTGATCCGGTGCGCGGTCGGGTGGATATTACGATCGCCTACCATCCCAGAGACAGCCACGAGACCCGCAGTTTGGTTTATCCCTTCTACTTGCAGCCCGTTAGTTAGAAAGTTTTAAGTTCTCAAATCGCCCCTAGCCACTCGCCGCCAATGGAATTTGATTTTTTACCCAAGCTGCCAAAATCCGACCTAGACGATCGCACCTTCAAGGATCTGGTAGATGAGTGCATCCTGCGGATTCCGCGCTATTGCCCAGAG
Source organism: Leptolyngbyales cyanobacterium (assembly GCA_038250345.1). GTDB lineage: Bacteria > Cyanobacteriota > Cyanobacteriia > Leptolyngbyales > Leptolyngbyaceae > ULC077BIN1. The sequence goes on along the minus strand of JBBSCL010000050.1, from coordinate 6,429 downwards.
TGGACGAACTATAACCCTGGCGATCCGGGGATTACCCTAGTAGAGCTATTCGCCTGGTTGACCGATCAAATGTTGATGCGGTTTAACCAAGTGCCCCGGCGCAACTTTGTCGTATTTTTAGAAATGTTGGGAGTGCAGCTACAGGCAGCCGCAGCCGCACGAACTGAACTGACGTTTTACCTAAGTGCGGAGCTACCGCAAGCTTACCAAATTGCCGCCGGAACCGAGGTTGCTACGCTTCGGACTGAGACGGAAGTAGCGATCGTCTTTAGCACCGATCAGCCGCTCGTCATTGGCAAGCCGCGAATTACTCAATTTCTCACCGCAGAACGGACGGAAACTGCACCGCAACTGCTGCGCGATCGCTTAACAAACCTGTGGACTCAGCAAACTGATGGCAGTTGGGAAGGGCGAGAACAGTCTGTTTTTGCAGAACTTCCTCAGCCAGGAAACTGTTTTTATCTCGTGCTCGATCCCAATCAGCCCATCGAGGGCAATGTATTGGCGCTGAAACTGCGAGGAGAAGCGGCAACATCCACAGGCATTAACCCCGACCATCCGCCGCGTCGTTGGGAAGCGTGGAATGGGCAGGTGTGGCAATCGGTGTTGCTGCAAGAGGTGGACGATAGCACACGGGGGTTTAGCTTTGATGATATTGGTCAACCTGCCCTCAACCCAATTCAGGAAGCAGATGTAGTCCTGCATTTGCCGCTCCAGTTCCCGGCGACTTATTTTGCAACTTACCAGGGGCGCTGGTTGCGCTGTGTGTATACGCCGCCGGACGGATTGCAATCTGGCTATAACCGATCGCCGCGACTGGTGGGTTTTTCTATCCGAGCGATTGGGGGCACGGTCACCGCCAGCCAATGCACGTTGATTTACGATGAACTGGTTGGTAAAAGCGATGGCACACCAGGACAAACCTTTGAACTGCAAAGTCGCTCAATTTTACCGCGCCATGCCGGAGAACACTTGCTGGTGATGCCACCCAATGGATTACCAGAACTGTGGCAAGAAGTAACTGATTTTGCTGATTCGGGCGCTCAAGACCGTCATTACACCCTGGATTCTTTGACTGGAGTAATCCAGTTTGGTCCACTGATTCGAGAGCCTGCCCAATTGCGCGAACAGGTGCAGTTTCGCGCCAGAACGCAGGTGAACGGGGAAAGCGCTTTGCAGGTGAGGGATCAGGCGATCGCGTTGGAAAACCTAGAACGGCAGTATGGCGCGATTCCAGCGAAAGGGTCACTCCTGCGGATGGCAGCCTATCGCACTGGCGGTGGGCAACGGGGCAACGTGCAGCGAGGCACATTACAAATTCCCAAAACGGCGGTTCCCTACGTCGATCGCGTGACCAATCATAGCGCCGCTTATAATGGCGCAGATGCGGAATCGTTGGAAAATGCAGTGATTCGGGTGCCGCGACTGCTGCGATCGCGCGATCGTGCCGTTACCCCCGAAGACTTTGAAACCCTGACGCTGCAAGGGGGCGCTGGAGCCGTAGCGCGAACCTGCTGCCTGCCCCAATCCACCAGCAACCCCACACCGGGCGTGGTCAATCTGCTGGTAGTGCCCCAAGCCAACACTGAGGGGATTCAGCGCAGTGAAGGCATTCATCCCGATCAATTAAGGCTGACCCAACCGCTCAAAGAGCAAGTTCTCGCTTATTTAGACGATCGCCGCCTGTTGGGGGTTCAAGTGCAGCTTCAACAACCCGATTATGTTGGGGTCTCCGTGCAGGCAGAAGTTGGGCTAGACCCAGAATATAATCATCCCCAAGCACAGCAAGTGATTCTTCGCAGTTTGCAGGTCGCCCTTTATCGGTTCCTCAATCCGCTCACAGGCGGACTAGGCGGCAAAGGATGGACATTCGGCTGCCCCGTCTACCCATCCGACATTGTTAGCCTGCTCCAGCAGACCGTCGGAGTCCGCTATTTAGGAGCCATCTTGCTGTTTGAACTCCATCCGCAAGGAGACACCTGGATTCGTTCCCTCTCTTCCACCGGCATCGTCGATCCCGGCTCCCTTGGGCTGATCTGTTCCTGGGCAGACAACCGCCTGCGATCAAGCCATGCGATTAGTTTGATTGGATGACGCTAGGTGGCACTAGATGGCAGGTGTCAGGTGTCAGGTGCTAGAAGAGCTACTCTGAAATCTCCTTCCCCTTTTTTTCTTCTCTTTATCCCTATGCCCCGTTCTACTCAAGCCATTAGTTTAATGCTCACGCCAATGCAAATTTCGGAGGCGTTGCTAACGAGCGCAGGGTCGCAACCGGGCAGTTGGATGGGGACAGACGCGATCGCCTCTAATCTCAACCTGGTGATCCGTCCGGGGGAACCTAGCGAAATGGTGGTGCAAATCCGCAACTTGGGCGATCGCAGCCTAGAGCTTAGTTTGCAAGTGGAAGGAAATTTTCCCCAGGAGTGGTGTCGGATTGGCACTGAAGGCGCTGAAATACTTGCAGGGCAGCAAACCGAAGCGGTGCTGTACTTTCAGATTCCAGCGGATTTTTTTGAACAGCACCAGTCATTGCATCCCCAAGAAACCCTAAAGCTGAACTATCAAGGGCACTTCTCGGCTCACACTACAGAACATGACACTGGGCGCAGGCAGGCTGAAACGGCTGCTTTCAATCTCTACATTCGTCCCCATACGTTGTATCCCAGCTTTTTGCCTGCCATCTATGGAGAAATTGATTTTGTCGGGCGGTTTCTCAAAATTTTTGAACAAAGCTTTGAGCCTGCTGTTCAAAGCCTGGATACTCTCTGGGCACATTTAGACCCATTGACCGCCCCCACTGCGCTGCTGCCTTTTTTAGCCCATTGGGTGGGGTGGTCGCTGTTGCCCACTCTCAGCCTAGAGCGGCAGCGTTATCTAATTCGCAATGCGATCGAGATTTATCGGTGGCGCGGCACCCGACGCGGAATGCGGTTTTATCTCCATTTGGCAACCGGGTTGCCTCTAGATCACCATTTGCCAGAAGATGCCAAACACATTGGCATTACAGAATTCTTCAGTCCAGGCTTTGTGGCAGGGGCGGCGCACATTGGAGAAGATGCCATTTTGGGGGGTGGGCGACCGTTTTATTTCACGGTTCATCTGCGCCCAGATGACGTGAGCCAAATTGATGAAGCGCTAGTGCGGACTGTGATTGAGCAGGAAAAGCCTGCCTTTTGTACCTATGATTTGTTTGTGCAGCCGTCCGCGATCGTTTTGGAGCCTTAACTATGCTGAAACAACCCCCTTCTTTGCCGATCGAACCGTTTAAGCGGCTTCAAGTCAATGACGGCTTGCTGCTAACGGCGGAACGGTGGCGGCTTGCCCATGAGTATCACCGCAAACGGCAAAATGTGCATTATCAATCGCTCAACCAGGCGGGAATTGTTAGCGGTTTAGGCGTTTGCTTGATTCCGGCTCCAGATGAGATTGCGCCGGAGCATCGGGATCAGCGATGGCTGCAAATTCAACAGGGGGTGGCGATCGATGGCTATGGCAACCCGATTGTGGTGCCCCAAGCGATCGCCTTTCGGATTGCCTCACCCGCGCCCCTAACTGGTGCGTTCACCATCTACGTCACCCTGCGGTATGTTGATCCTGATCGGCTACAAGGATACAGCGATCGCGACCTCGTTCAAGAAACCTTTCGGATTGATGAAACCAGCACTCCATCCAGCCGCGACGAAGTAGAACTGTGCCGAGTGCAACTGATTCCTGGCGATGTGCGGCTGATTCCCGCTACCGACGTATTTTACCCAAGCGCCAACACCCTCGATTTACGGCATCGCCAATTAGCGCAAGCCCGCCCCATGCAGCAAGTCTGCGTTGCTCAGGTGATTACAGAGGCAGATAGTCACGTGGATGAAACCGTGACCTATTCCCTGCAATCGTTGCTGCGATCGCTGCCAGCGCAGTATCCGATCATGGAGGGAATTGCGATTAAGCCGATCAATCTTGCCCTGACTGATGCTGTCAGCTTTCCTGCCGATCTGCTCTATTTCACCCGTCAGCAGTTTCTGACGCTGAATGCCTCCGAAAAACAAACCTTGCAGCAGCATGTTGCCACCGGAGCCACAATCTTCGTAGAAACGTCACTAAAAGAGTCAGAAATTGCTGAGTTAGGGTTGATTCGGCAGCAGCTACAAAGCGCGATCGATAGCTTTGTCGAAGAGCCAAACACCGCCCAAATGCAGCGAGATGTAGCAGCGGAGCTAACTGCCGTGGAAGCTGCTTTGAATAAACAAATTCAGGACATTGCCCTAACCCTGCAAGCAGTTGCCCAAGAAATCGGCATTCCTGTTGACACAGCGGGCATCCTAGGGCGCGATCATCCCCTGCGATCGCCCTTTCTGTTCGCCCAATTCCCCAGTGTCGAAGGGTTTCCAGTTCAGCTATTTAATTGGGGTGGGTTGGTGCTGTCGATTGGTTCTCTATCCCAAGCGTGGGGCTTAGATGAGGCGCTTTCTCTATCCCGTGAAACCATTCGCACTGCCCAAGAGATGGGCATCAACCTGCTGCACTTCTCCTGGAAAAGACGACAGTTGACCCAGCTACAGCAGGGTGCTGAGTATACGCCCCTGACACCCGACCCCTAACCTTTTCTCCAAAAAACGCCATGTTCAAAAAACTTAGGCTGGGTCTTAAATTTATTGTGGTGCTGGCGATCGTGTTTCTCAGCGGCATTTTGCTCAGCGGCGTGTTGCTCTCTTCCACCGCCCATCGACAGGCAGAACAACAAGTTTCGGCTCAAGCAACCTTGTTGATGGAAATGGTCGATGCGGTTCGCGCTTACACCAACAATCAAGTACAGCCTTTATTTACAGATCGTTTGGATTCTTCAGCCACCTTTATTCGTGAATCCATTCCTTCCTATGCCGCACGAGAATCCTTTGAGTTTTTACGCAAACGTTCAGGATTCAGCGATTATTTTTACAAAGATGCGACCCTCAACCCCACCAATTCGCGAGATCTTGCCAATGAGTTTGAAGCAGAACTGGTGCAGAAATTTCGCCAGAATTCCGATTTGCAAGAAATGTCGGGGTTTCATGAGGTAGCGGGCAAAAATTTGTTTTATGTTGCTCGTCCATTGGCGATCAAGCAACAAAGCTGCTTGGAGTGTCATAGCGTTCCTAGCCGCGCCCCTAAGAGTCAACTTGCCACCTATGGCGCAGACCACGGGTTTGGGTGGCAAATGAACCAAATTGTGGCAACCCAAACCATATACGTGCCGGCTGAGCAGGTATTTCAGAGCTATCATCATCAGCTTTTTCTGATGATGGCGGTGTTTGCGGGGATTTTTGCCATTGTTTTGCTGGTGATTAATACGCTGTTGAACCAGATGGTGATTCAGCCCATTGTGCCCATGGCGCGGCTGACTCAAAAAATTACGCAGGATCAATATGGTGCGAATGAAGCTGGGACGGATGAAGCCGAAGAAGCTGATTTGAGAAAACTAGATAAAGTAGCGCGGCGATCGGATGAACTCGGTCAACTCGCAGGACTATTTCGCCAAATGATGAATGTGATCTCCGATCGCGAACAGTCTATGAAGCAGTTGGTCGAAACACTGCGCTACGAAACAACTAGCGCCAAACAAGCGATGGCAATGGTCACGCGATCGCCCAGCAGCAGCAGCAATGTGACCGATTTAATTCAGCGATCGCGGCGATCGCGGCGGCAGTCCGACCCTCAACCGCAAAATCTACCCGACCTGCTGCTATCAGTCCCTGCTTTTCAATCTTTTAACACCGAAGAAATTGAGCGCTTAATTCAGCTTGGCTACCAAATTCAATTTGATAGCCAAGAAGTCATTTGTCGTGAAGACGAACCCGGCAACACGTTCTACATCATCTTAGAAGGCAGCGTTGAAATCTACGTGAACACATTGCAAAAATCCTTAAGAACCCAAACCGATGGCTCTTTCTTTGGCGAACTGTCCTTGCTATTGGGCATTCCCCGCACCGCCACTGTTCGCGCTTTAGAACCCACCGTTCTGTTTGCGATTAATCAAACCGGATTCCAAACCCTATTGCAAGAGCATACTGGACTGGCAGAAATCATCGCCAATCAGCTAAGCGAGTATAAAGCGGAACTAGAGCAACGCCAAGCAAGCCTCCACAGCCACGGTTTGCTCAACGATGAAACCAGCTTTGCCCAAAATCCAGTTGACTGGATTCGCGATCGCCTCAACCAGATATTTAGAGTGTAAAAGGGGCAGACTGCAAGGATTAGGGGTTAGGCAACAGCCGAAAGAACTCAAAATATCTTCTCCAGAAACGGCTACGCGAAAAATACTCGAAACTCAAACTTTCTTATGCTCAAAGACCTGATTCGCATTCAACTCTCAACCAAAGAAATCACCTATCAGCCGGGGGGAATTCCCGCTACTTTTGAGATAGCTGTGGTGAATCAGAGCGATCAATTTGCTTCCTT
>JBBSCL010000049.1:0-11191 GCA_038250345.1 Leptolyngbyales cyanobacterium | reverse complement strand
TTGAGAGGCACCATGTACACCTTGAGGCTGCGATCGCGAAGCGGGATCAGGGCGCTGTGTTTCACCATTTAGCTGGTAGACATAGCAATCTCCTGGTTCCACTGCATCGACGATAACGCTCCAATAGCCCTGCTCATCCTTCTGCATGGGTACAATTTGAGGCTTAGAATTAACCAGTTTGACTGCAACCTGTTCGAGCAAAGGTGCCCATACTACAAATTGACAGCGGCTATTTCCTAAGTCAAAAGCGCCGACCTTATTCATACATTTTGAGTAGTGCCTACACCACCAAAAGTACTGTCTGTCAGAGAAGTTAGAAACCTACCATTGGGATGATTCTTACAATTTGTATACCAGTAGGCAAAAGCCAACACGCAAAAATGGAAGACAGCGGTGTTCTGTCTTCCACTTTAAGCACAGAACGCGATCTAATCAGTGCGATCGCGTTGCATTCTCTCAGTTTGACTGTCCACTACAGGAGTTGATGGATCAACAATTTGAATATTGTCGAGGCGATCATTCTGCATTCTCCGAGTTTGACTATCGACTGTTGCATCATTGTGATCTCCATCAGGAACCGCATTTTCGACGCGATGCCAAGCATCTTTCGTTGCGTACTTTGCCTTATCCCAAGCTAAGCCTGCGCCGCCTCTGTTTTTTTCATAATCGCTTCTGAGTTCTGGTTCAGCATCTTCATAGGTTCTGCCAGCATTAGCATAGCGACCATATCCTTCATATCCAGCTCGGTAGGCAGGCTGATAGTCATTGTAGTCATGCGCTTTGTCGTAATAGGGCTGAGACGTATGGTTGTTTCGCCAATAGTCATCTTCTACGGTTGGATTGATTTTCTCAGCGGCACTCTTGCCAGCCAAACCACCCGCAACGGAACCCACAACTGCACCGATCGCAGCACCCACAGGACCACCCACTACAGCGCCTACTACGGTGCCAATCGCACCAGCACCAGCGGCACCGACACCCGTGCCAACAGGATGGGCACCCGGCTCACCGGTAATGGGATCTAAATTAGCATCCCTATTATCGTCACTATCATTGAATATCTTTTTATCGTTACTCATAGAGTGTCTCCTTAGTGATTGACTCAACATCAATATTGCTCTAATTTAGTTTGCATTCACCTTTGAACGCCTCTTCTAAAAGAGTGAAACTTCAAGTTATGAATTTCATCTCAATTCTGTTTTTTTGATAACATTTTCTATGTCTTTGGATATATCTAAAGTCGATGTTATGTGTTTACCTAATAAAAAATCTTCAAAAACGTTTATTGTCCATACAGAATTTAAGGCACTTCGCGAAATGCTAGTACATTAACTTCAAGAAATAAGTTAAGTAGCTATGCTGGCGGTTGCAGAGATGCTAAGACTGTGGCAACTTCTGGCGGAATAGAAGTGAAGCGAATTAAGAAATGATCCTCTCGATCTGCAACTTTCTTTAGGACTTTGGCGTACAAATCACCTGCAATGGGAGCGCGATCACGTCCGGTTTTTATAAAAACGGTGACTCTGCAAAATAGAGAGCTACTGATTACCCTATGCTATCGGAACGTTGCTTACCCGGTTGGTCATTCCTCAAACTAGTACAAGAGGGCGGAAATACGCTGACTGTTCTGCAAGCTAAAAGCCTCGCAGAACAGTCTTGCTAATGGGTAGCTAAACTTACACCCGCGACTACTAGCGATCGCCGCCAACACTAATACCACTGCCATAGACAGAGGCTCCGGTAATGTTGACATTCATCAGAGTTGCACCAAATGTTTCTGCATTGATCATGCGGACATTGGTCAAGTTCACGCCACTCATATTAGAATTATTCAAGATCGCATTTGTAGCGAAAACTCCAGTCAGGTCAGCATTCTTTAAATTGGCTCCAGTTAGATCAGCCCCTTCTAGGTTAGAGTTCACCAAAATTGCACCCTGCAAATTGGCGTTTCTCAAATCCGCTCCAATCAGATGAGCCTCTTTCAAATTTGCTCCTGTCAAATCGCAGCCTACACAAGCTCTTGTTTCTAGCAGTTGTTTCACATGAGCCGGATTTTCGGCATGGGCAGACAGTGGCAGTGCGATAGTAGCGAAGAGGGCGATCGCGGGGAGAAAAATGGTTTTCATAGATACCTCCCAAAAGGTGAAGCAGTCAACCGATTACTACACAATCCCTCACACCCGTTTCGGACGATGATTTGTGAAGTTGCTAAATTATCAAACGCAGAGGAATTTTTTATGCAACCTTACTAAATTTAAAGTCGCATGATTGCAGAAAAATATCCTCAGTCTGTTGGATAAATTTACCTATCGATGACTCATACTAATGGAAGGCTACGACAGTAACAAATGTAAACCTTTGATAGACTACTACCGTTTTAAATTAATGTTGGAGGAACCAACTGTTAGGCTTCCATTTCCGACAAATACCGCGACCGGACGCTGGGTATTAGGGTAAGCCGCAACGCTATAGTTGTAAATTTTGCTAGTTGATGCTTGTGCTTTGAATGTAACTGTAAGGGTTGTTTTGGGTGATAACGTTGGGTTGAATTCGATCCAAAAAGTGCCCGTTTCATCTATCCATACATCATTGATTCGTACTGCACTTCCCCCTGTAGAGGTGCCAATAAATGCTTGCGTTTGCGATAAATCGAATTGAAGTGGTGCTATATTGTCTTGATTTAGTTCTGTAAAAGACAATCTGGCAAACCGATTGTCGGGATGCTCTGGTAAGGTCATGGTGAAGGAATAGGTGCGATCGCTAGCCGTTGAAATCGTTTGGTGCTGTAACCCGCGATCGCGAGTTGATGTATTGGAACTATCAACTACTGAAGTCATAGGAACTGGTTCAGCAGAAGTGGTCATGACGCTTGGTAGAACACTGGCGATCGCGATGATTAGGAACAGCCTTATCTGTTGCATTGATGAACTCCTATAGGGCGTGAAGATTTGGGGAATTTGAGAATCATAGTTTGCAGAGAAAGCAGGCTGTTCAGAAGTTTTATTCCATCACTCTTCAACAGCCTGCTGGTGTTACACCCTTAAAGGAGGAACCCTAACGTAACTTGAGCAACGCGATCGCCATTACGCAAACTGCACAACATCCTTGTTAAAGTTGAGACGGTTCTCACCCGTCGGGAAGCCTGCTCTGCCATCTTTATCTCCGTCAATGTTGGAGTGGATGTTGACATACATATTGCCAGCTAAAAATGCAGCTTGCTCTTCTGGAGTCAATTCAAACTCACCCTTGATGGTGCCAGACTTAGCATCGATCGGGGTGTTTTCAAAGAAGCGGACAACTGTGGCATCGGCAAAGCTGCCGCGATTATCTCCCGCTGGGCTAAAGTGCAGATGCGTTCCAGATAGGAGATTGCCTTCCACATCTTTAGGCACTTTCAAAAAGCCATCGACTAACGCTTGAGGATTCGCGCCATTGAGGATCTTGGCATTGGGATCGATTGATAGCTCTCCCTGGCTAAAGAGCGGGAAGCCATCAAAGTCTTTATAGCTACCTTCAACTCGTAATACCCCATCCTTCAATGTTGGAGTCAGTTCAGAGGTTCCAGAGCTATCTGTAGCAAAGGGAAACTCTGTACCGCCACCGCCTCTAGCGGTATTGAAAGAGAAGCCGTCATCACCCACGTAAATGAAGTCATTGCCATCTCCACCAATCATGCGATCGCGTCCCTTGGTGCCCTCAATGTCACCATTGCCGCGTTGGTTTTTAAACCCAAGCTCCTTCAGGTTCTTGAGGCTTGTTTCTGCTTCACGGGTGTTCGTGGCAAAGTGACTTTCGTTGATTGAACCCGAATTAACAAATGTTAAAGAAGCGAGGATATGGTTTGTCTGTTTGTCGATGATCAGTGTGTTGTTTACAGAATCGAGGGGTTGATCTAACCCACCTTTGCCGGGGTTCTTTCCTTGAGCAATGATGATATTTTTGGGATTGAGACCTTGCAGCACAAAGCGATCGCTGGCAGGATCAAAGTCAAAAACTCGATTCGTGGTTTCTTTCCCCAAAATGATCGTGTCTCTACCTGTGCCTGTAGTAATTGTGTTGAATCCGCCCCCTGCACCTCGAATAATATCACTGTCACCTGACCCGATAACGACGTTGGTTCCTCCTTTAGGATTGATGAAGTCACCATTGGCACCAAGGTTATCTCGGAATGAAGTCTCTTTAACCACTTTGGTGCGGTCAAGTCCTCTAGCATTAGCAAGTTGATCTAAACTGTCGATATGGGTCTGGAATTTAGCGTCTGTGACGGGTGCATGGTCGTGGTCATCGGGCACTGATGCAAGGGTTTGTTTTTCATCAGGTGCAAGGGCATCGTTGAGCGATCGCTCAAGTTCAGCGTCTTGCGATAAAACCCCTTTTGACCGACTAACAGAAGCGCCCGCATTAGACGTATTAACTGAGGGATCTGCGATTCCAGCAGCATTAAATTGGTTCAATTGGTTTTTATTGTCAAATCCTTCCATGATGTCTCCTTGAGTTTTAGAAACGAATAGAGTGAATAATTCAGACTTCTTTAATCATTGCGAGGTTGCATTTAAGAATCGATTTTTTGTTGATATACAGTCGATTCTTTGCAAGAACTCTATCGGCGGGAATCAATTTGAAAACAGAATTCTAAATAGTTGCTTAAGCTAGTAAATGCAGACTGATTAGTAATAACCAAAGTCGATTCTTTGAACAATCTGAAGTGTTGAATACTAGAATAGTGTGTGCACAAAATGTGCTAGTGATTCAATGTTGATGAAAGTTTTGGTGGAAAAGCTTTAGCGAAACTTATTAGACTTCTTAAGTTTCTCAAGTTGATTGTTGCGCTGTATCAACTATAGCAAGTTTTAGGTGGATGACAACCCCAATTCAATTAAATTTACAAGACTACACTGCATATCAAAGCATTCAATCATATGTAACTGGAACTATAGAAGATGAAGGTTCCAGTTACGGCATCAAAACGCTTAGTTCTAATTAATGTTGGATAAGCGTTGATTAGAGTTAAGCATATTCCGCTCGTGTTGGGTTGAATGATTGACTGCACCATTAAGGACGAATGCGATCGTCCAGAAATGAAAAATCAATAGCGTAAATGTTGCACTACAGATAAATAGACTGAGAGTTTTTAGTGTTTTATACATGGGTATCTCCTATTTGTGAATACACAGAAAACTAGCGAACAGATTTAGCACCATCGAAGGCTTTTGTAAGCTCCTCAGTCACGTAACTGATTGGGGCACGCTGGCGGACTTTTACCATTGCCACTAAACTCATCCCAGAAGTCAGTGACAATCGCTCGGCTTTGCGCTGAAGGAACTGGCGATCGAGCCGCACCTCCACTGGAAAAATCGTCGCTCCACCGGGTTGCTCACTGACTTTGATAGACTCATTCCCTACTTTAGAAACTACTCCTTTGATCGAGCCATATTCGGTAAAGGAATAGGCATCCACCCGAATGTCAACAGGCATTCCCACACGAATATCGGCGATATCGGCATTCGCAACTTGAACTCGCGCTGTTAGTGATTCATCGGGAACTACTTGCAGTAAAGTTTGCCCAGCCTCGGCGACAGCACTAGGAAGCTTGGGTCCCAGGTTAAACACCACTCCATCAACGGGCGCTCGCAAATCTTGACTTTTAAGATCAATTTTGACTTGATTAAGTTGCGAGGTGACTTGAATCAATAGTTTTTGATTATCTTTGATTGTGGTGTCAAACTCAGCATCTATGATTGCTAGCTGACGTTGCAAATCCTGAAGTGTTTCATTCAGTAGCTTGCCCTCTTCCACTCTTGCCTGGATTTTTCCAATCTGTATCTGCCGTTTTTGCAAGTTGTTTTGGGTTAGTTGAGTTTGTAGTTGGCTAACGTTGACCTTTCGCTGAAGCAGGTTGACACGAGAAATAGCCCCTTGGTCTGCCAACGGTTGCAATCTTGATAAAATCTCTTGTTCAGTCTCCAATTGATATCCTGATTGAGCAATTTTTGCATCAGCTTCAGCAACTTGGGTCTGCAAAGCTGACTCTTGCAGCAAACTAATGGCACGGCGATCGCGTAATTGCTGCTGAAATAACTCATACCGTTGACGTAAATGAGGGGTTAAGTTGTTAGAATCTCCAGTGATCTGAGCGACAAGTAGCAGGCGAGTTTGAACGCGGTTCATTAGTTCGGGCGGAATTTTAGTTTTACCCTGATTCAATGCCTCTAGTGATTTACCTTGATCTGCCATCCGTAACACTGCGGTTTCTTCCACCAACTGCTGTCGCTGCATCAACAATGCTTGCATCTGGTTTTGCAAAGAGGTTTTATCCAGTTGCATTAACAATTGTCCTTGTTTGACGGGTTGCCCTTCGCGCACAAGCACCGCCCTGACTACGCCGCCCACTCTAGATCGAATCACTTGCGACTGAGAAAGCGGTTCGAGTTTACCACTCGCATTGATGACCACATCAACCCGTGCCAAGGTAGACCAACCGACTCCTGCCGCGATTCCAACCAAAATTATCTGCGTCAATCCTTTTGTCCAGGGTGCAAGCGGCGGCAGGCTAATGGCTTTTGATTCCAGGTTTTGCTCAACCTGATCGAGCGTGGTTCGATATCGATTTTGCAGTGCTTTAACGGGATTAAGAAACCAACGTTGAGAACTCATAGCATGACTCTATGTAAATGGGGCAAGCCCTATAGTGAGGGCAAAAACGATCAATGGATTCAGATTGGTTGAGCAGTGGAGCGTTAAGCAGAAATTTCTCAGTCGCCACTGCGCGACTGTTGGGCATTGAGACAGTAGTAAAGCTGCCGACGGCTAATCAAATCTTGGTGTGTGCCCTGTTCAGCGATTATTCCAGCTTGCATGAATAGAATCAGATCAGCATGGGCGATCGTGTTCAGTCGATGGGTAATAAAAAAACAGGTGCGGTCTTGAAAGCGCTGCATTATATTTTTGCAAACCTTGCGTTCTGTTTCATAATCTAAGGCGCTGGTTGCTTCATCAAAAATCAGCATTCGAGGATTGCGAATCACTACACGGGCGATCGCAATTCGCTGTCGTTGCCCCCCAGATAAAGCCGTTCCTCGCTCACCTACTTGAGTGCTGTAGCCATCGGGTAGTTGCATGATAAAGTCGTGAGCTTCGGCAACTTGGGCAGCGGCAATAATCTCGTCATCAGTTAACTCAGCAAATAAAGCGATGTTGTCGCGAATACTGCCCTGAAACAGAATTGCATCTTGGGAAACGATGCCAATTTGCAATCGCAACGAACTCAGATCGACCTTGCTAATATCGTAACCATCAATCGAAATACTGCCCGTTTGAGGCATATATAATCGCGGTAATAGCTTCATCAACGTACTTTTGCCAGACCCGCTTTGCCCAACAATGCCGACAAAGGTGCCAGCGGAAATATCTAAATCAATATTACATAGTTGTAGTTGTCCTGGCTTGAACCCAAAACTGACTTCTCGATATTGCACCTGTCCCGCGATCGCAGGCATTTGAAGATAGGCTTTTTCTGCGGATAGCTCCTCTTCTACTGGAGAATCGGCAATATCTGCAAGCAACTCCATTGAGAGCGAAGTTTCCTGAAACCGCTGCCATAGGCGCGCTAAACGTAGGAGTGGACCTGTTACATAGCCCGTTAAAATCCGAAAGGCGATTAGTCCGCCTAGGGTCAACTGTCCGCTCACCACCAGTTCCGCTCCCATCCACAGCACCAGCAAGCTGCTTAGCGTATTGAGAAAGTTGCTATAGGAGTAAAAGATTGTGTTGACACTTGAGGTGGTAAATCCACTGGTGAGATATTGCACATAGCGATCGCGCCACGTTGCTTCCACTAGTGATTCCATATGTTGAGATTTGACTGAAGAAATGCCACTCAGAATTTCTACCAGGTAGGATTGTACCTTCGCGCCTTGCTCTGCCTTAATCCGAATCAACTTTTGCTGAATGCTGGAGATCAGCAGCATTGAAACCACTAGCACCGGAATTGTTGCCAATACACCTAGCGTTAGACGGACGCTGTAAAGGCACATCACCCCGATATAGAAGACCGAAAACACTACATCCATCACCGTAGTAATGGCAGTATCGGTCATGAACTGGCGAATGTTTTCTAGCTCCGATAATCGTGAGGCTAAATCACCCACCGGGCGCTGCTCAAAAAAGTTGAGCGGCAAATGCAGTAAATGACGGATAATTTCAACGCCCAAATGCAAATCAATCCGATTGGTTGTGTTGATCAGCAGATACGTCCGCAAAATGGTCAGTACGCCCTCAAGAAAAGCAAAGAAGATCATCAACACGCCAAATGTAGACATTGCTCCAGAATTGGAGTTGATGATCACGTTATCGATCACTTGCTGAACTAATAATGGGTTGGCTAAGCCCAACAGTTGAATCACGACTGAAGCAAGCAACACCTGCATTAAGATGCCTCGTTGCTTGGCAACCATTGGCAGGAACCACTGAAAACCGAAACGCTTAGTGGGCGTAGTGGGAAACCGCTCTAGAACGATCGCCCGACAGTTCTCAACATCTCGTCCGCTAGTGGTGCTATCTACAGTGAGACGAGATGCTAATTTAGCCGGAGCCAGTCTCAACAGTCCGGTGCGGGGGGAACCCAGTACGACCGTTGCGGGTGTCACCTCATGCAGCACTACAAAAATCTCGCCGCACTGAATCAATGCAGGAGTGGGAATTCGGTTGATGCCGCCAGCGGTAGGCGTAAACCGAACAAGATACGCATTTAACCCAACTGCCTGAGCAATCCGTAGATATAGATTAAAGGGTTCAAACTGATCGATTGATTGCTGTGCTAACGAACGGCGCATTGAATCTGGACGATAGGGAACCTGTAGGCGATCGCAAATCATGCCAAAACACGCCACTACATCTTCAATGAGAGTAGGGGAAGATGATTTCCAGGTGGAATAGGTTTTGCGAGAGGTTGAGGTAGGGCTAGAAGCAGGAACAGGAACGATAGCGGTAGGGGAGTCAGAGGATGGCGGAAACGAGAAGGATTCTGGTTGTACCCGGCGATCGCTAGATGGGAGGGAAACTCCAACTGTACTGGGAACTATTTCACCTAAAATCGATGAGAAACGAGTGCGATCGATGCCCAACAGTCGCGCTGGAAATCGGGAGGAACGTTTTTGGGTTAAAAGATGATTTGCGTCTATGGGCATTCCAATCGGCAAATTTAGCGACTCATCGCCACTGACCAGCCAAATGAGATCTGGCGTTAATTGAACCGATTCATCTGATTTGGCAGAAGGATGCCAATGTCGAACTGTGGCTAATTGTTCCTGTTCAATGTAATGCACTACCTCCTTTAAGTTGATTCCAACTGCGCGATCGGGTCGGTGAGATAAATACCGAGACAAGGTATCAAACAGTTCAATCAAGCTTGTCCGCTGTGATAGGGCAGACATTAGATGATTCAACGCTAACGATTCAAATTCATCGGCAGGTAGCGCTAGCGTCAAAACTTCTCGCGGTAAAACTTCGCCTTCCTCCGGGGCTAATTCTGCTGAAAGCGCTGCACGAACTGATCCTGCTGCAACACGGCGAGTTAGGCTGTCCCAACCCACAACGCCACCTTGACTCACAATTTCTAAGGTTGGGCTTTGATGGGAGGTTGGACCTAAAATTCGTACCCTTTCTTGCACAATGTAGTGAACTGCTGAGGGCAATTCTCTTGGCGGGTAAATTAACTCTCCTGGTTGAAAAGAACAAGGCTGTAGTTTAGCTGCGACGCTTGCCTGAAGGTTTGGAGGAAGATGATTAAAGGGCCACGCTGTAAAAAATTCTTCGATCGCGTGCATTGGTGCGTCAACATGGGGCATTGCTGCAACTCCTCTGCATTACTGAATGGTTTGATTGAAAACTTGATCAGTGCGTTACGGCTTTGCCTACCACACCCTACGATCGCTTTTTTATTCTGCTGCACCTGATTGAACCGCAATCATACCAGGGGTCTCGATCATTTTTTTGACTTGAGATTGCAGCCATTGAGTATACAGGCGATCGACTAAATCAACTCGTGTTGCTTCAGTCAGCCGTGCGCCTATAAACTGCTCCAGTCGTACTATCCAAAACTCATCTGAGACTGGCACTGGACCATGAATGACTCCTACCTGTTCACTGCGGAACAAGGTTGCTACCGCGATCGGAAGGGTAGATAAAGATACTGGACTGACCCATCCACCCGATAGCCGCTCTCTGCCTAAAGAGTACTGTTGAGCCAGATAGGCAAACTCTACTCCGTCATCCCGAAGCTGAAAATACAATTCCTGTGCCAATGTCAAATTGGTTAGTCGAATCAGTGAATATTCCACATGATCCAAGTCTGACTTGATACGAAGAAACTCTGACTCAACCTGGTGAGCAAACCGAAGCTGCTTAAATTTTTGTACTCGTAATTCTCGCAGCATTACAGCGCTGAAATAATCTGGCTGAACACCCTGATGTTGGCACCATTGCAGTAAAAAACCCTCAAAATCATCTGGTATTGGTGCATCTGCGCCACCCATTAAAATGTGGAATAACTCCTGCTTAGACAAAGGGACTTCTTGAATCACTTCATCTAGCAGCACTTGTCCTACCAATGAATCTAGGAGCTTGTATTGAACTAAGGCAGAGATCACTTGACCATCGTCTAGTAGACGATGACCAATCTTTAAACAGCTACTCATGGCAGGGTTCCCAAATCTAAGCAAATACTTCAAACTGCTACTTTGATGATATTGAGGCAGGTAGGAACACATCAATACCTGGTTAACGTCATTTAGCCACGATGAGAACCAGTGGTAACGGTAGTCTTTAATTTTACAAGTCTGACATTGGTAGAAGCGGTAGGTATGTCAGACAGAAGGGCGTTGCTTAATTCAACGCAAATGGACGTGATAAACCCTGTAGAAATTCATTAGCCGATGCAATGCAGAAAATATAACATAATTATCCAAATGGGCAAGTTAATTAGAACCAATTTTAGAACTGTTCTAGTTAATCTATGAGCGATCGCTGAGTTGAACAACTATAAAAAAATCAAACTAGCTCAAATAGTCGCCTTATTGTGATGTGGATCATCGTGCAAACCGCTGAATTGGTTAAACTTGCTGTTTTAGAAGCTACTTAAAGCACTATTATTCTTCAAGTTTTTAATGATTACTATTTGGATTGTCCACCACTG
>JBBSCL010000048.1:0-11235 GCA_038250345.1 Leptolyngbyales cyanobacterium | reverse complement strand
TTTGACAATTGGTTGATAAAAAGGCAACTGTTCCACGATCGCGACGACGACAATTCTTTAGGATGGCAGCATTAACCTGTTGTGCAGTGCTGTTTTTGAGTGGATTTTTTGGGCAGTCGGTGGATCGGGCGATCGCCCAAAGCCCAAAAACTTTAACCATGGGCACCTCGGCAGATTACAAGCCGTTTGAGTTTCACGACACGTCCAGCGGTCAAGACAAAATCGTCGGCTACGACATTGATGTAGCGGAACGCATTGCCAAAGATTTGGGATTTGAGCTAAAGATCAACGACATGGATTTTAATGGCTTGATTCCAGCGCTGCAAAGCAAGCGAGTCGATTTTGGGATGTCGGGCATTACTCCTACCGCAGAGCGCCAGAAAAGCATTGATTTTTCGGATATCTATTATGTGGTTCAAAATACGATTCTGTCCAAGAAGGACAGTGGTTTGACCATTGAAGCATCCTTGAATGGGAAAATTGTCGGCACTCAGCTTGGCAGTGTGCAACAAGAGGTTGCTAAAAAAATTCCGGGTGCGAAACTGGAGACTCGTAACAAAATTTCTGATTTGATTCAAGAGCTAAACGCGGGGCGGATTGATGCAGTGATTGTGGAAGACGTAAGCGCAAAATCCTACGTCAACATCTACCCCAATTTGCAGTTCAGCGTGCTGAAAGGAAATGAGGGCGGCTACGCGATCGCTTTTCCGAAAGGGTCAAATCTGGTGCAGCCGTTTAATCGGGCGATCGCTACCATGAAGCAAGACGGCACCCTGAAACAACTCGACCAAAAATGGTTTAGCGCTCAGGCGAAGCCGACCCAATCTGGATTTCAGCGAATTTTGCCCTCGATTCCCTACATTTTGGGTGGCATTCCCGTCACGCTGGCTTTTACCTTTGTGTCGCTATTTTTCGGGGTGATTTTGGCGGTTATTCTAGCGATGTGCAAAATTTCGGCGATCGCGCCCCTGCGATGGTTTGCCAATGCTTATACCTCGGTGTTTCGGGGGGTGCCGCTGATTGTTACCCTAACGTTGATTTACTACGCTACACCTCAGTTAACGGGCTACAAAATCGAACCGTTTCAAGCCGGGGTGCTGACCTTTGCGCTCAATTCTGGAGCCTACGTTTCCGAAACTCTGCGGGCTGGCATTGTGGCAGTCGATAAAGGGCAGCAAGAAGCGGCGATGTCTTTGGGTGTGCCCTACCGTTTGATGATGGGCGATATTATTTTGCCGCAAGCCTTCAAAAATATCTTGCCTGCCTTGGCGAATGAGTTCATTAATTTGCTCAAAGATTCGGCTTTGGTTTCTACCATTGGCGCGGCGGATCTACTGCGGCGAGCGACGGTGGTTGGCGCAGAAACCTACCTATATTTTCAGCCGTTGATCATTGTGGCGATCGCCTACTATTTGATGATTATCCTATTAACCTTTGGCACATCCGTTTTAGAAAAGAGGCTGCAAAAAAGTGCTTAAAGTTGAAGATCTGCACAAATCCTTCGGCACACTCAAGGTTCTCAGCGGCATTACCACCCAAGTTGACCAGGGCGAAGTCGTTGCTATTTTAGGTCCATCTGGTTCTGGAAAATCGACTTTTTTGCGCTGCCTCAATCTGCTGGAACAGCCCACTTCCGGCAACATTTACTTTAAGGATGTCCGAATCAATGACCCCCAGTGCGACATTCTCAAAACGCGCGCAAACATTGTCATGGTGTTTCAACATTTCAACCTGTTTCCTCACCTGACAGTGCTGCAAAATATCACTTATGCACCGATGAAAGTAAAGGGGCTATCGAAAGAGCAGGCGCGATCGATTGGCATAGATCTGCTGGAGAAAGTGGACTTGTCAGAAAAAGCGGATGTGTATCCGTCGCGGCTATCGGGTGGGCAAAAGCAGCGAGTGGCGATCGCCCGTGCCCTAGCAATGCAGCCCGAAATGGTGTTGTTTGATGAACCGACTTCTGCCCTTGACCCCGAAATGGTGAAAGAGGTGCTAGAAGTGATGCAATCTTTGGCGCAATCTGGCATGACTATGGCGATCGTCACGCATGAAATGGGCTTTGCGCGAAAAGTTGCCAATCGCATTCTGTTCTTAAACGATGGCGTTTTGGCAGAAGACACCACCCCGCAAGAATTTTTTACCAATCCCCAATGCGATCGCGCCAAAATCTTTCTCGACAAAATGCTGAAATAACCTGTTCTCCTGGAGCATCAGAAAAAGCTGGCAAGTCATCGCCCATTGTCCTACCGCGATCGCTTTTCTACCTTTAGAAGGATTTTCTTAAACCTAGCTAATATTGCCTTGTATGCTAGTAAAAATTCTTTTGGCTAGCTAGTTAGATGTTTCCCATCAGCGACGACAATCCCGGAAAAACGACTCCCTACGTCACCTATGCTCTGATTGCATTAAACGTATTGGTGTTTCTGTACGAAGTTACCTTATCTCAACCTCAGCTAGAGCGATTCTTTTATCAGGCGGCGGTGATTCCGGCTCAGCTTACCGCCACTTTTGACGGCGCACCTGGAGCACGGGCAGAATTGCCTGAACTGACTACTTTGATCACCTCACAATTTCTCCACGGCGGCTGGCTGCACCTTTTTGGCAACATGCTGTTTCTCTGGATTTTTGGTAACAACGTCGAAGATGAACTAGGACACTCTAGATTTTTGGTGTTTTACCTGACCTGCGGAGTATTGGCAAGCTTGACCCAATGGTTTTTTGCTCCGATGTCGGCAATTCCATCGTTGGGGGCAAGTGGCGCGATCGCCGGAGTCATGGGCGCTTATGTGGTTCGCTTTCCCCTCGTGCAAATCCTTACGATTGTGTCAATTTTTCCGCTGCGAGTGCCTGCTTTCGTCTTTTTGGGCATCTGGTTCTTGCAACAGGCGGTTTATAGCTTTGCCAGCCTCCAAGTTCGCACCAACATCGGCATGGAAAGCGGCGGCATTGCTTACTGGGCACACGCTGGCGGCTTTGTGTTTGGGGCAGTCATCGCTCTCCTGTTTGGGATGCGCCGTGAGCCAAGCGTTGTTGCCGAGTAAGGTGTTTTTCCAAGAAGAGATGTGAGGCACAATGGGAAGGCTTTCTCATTGCTAACTTATGCCTGCTCCTTTAGATGCCCGACAACATTCTCCAGCAACACTCCGCAATCGAGAGCCAATTTTGGCAGTTTTGCAAGCGGTTTTGCCAGCCACGGGTACGGTGCTAGAAATTTCCAGCGGCACGGGAGAACATGCGGTGTTTTTTGCGTCCCGATTGAAACCGCGTCACTGGCTACCCTCCGACCCAAACCCGATCGCCTGTGCCAGTATCGCTGCTTGGCAAGAAGAACTACCAGCAGACAATCTACATTCACCCATCTGTTTAGATGTGCGCGATCGCGTTTGGGCAGACGAGCAGGATGAAGCGAAAAAGTATGAGCCGATTCAGGCGATCGCGAACATCAACATGATTCATATTTCGCCCTGGACTGCGTGTCTAGGATTGATGGCTGGAGCAGAGCGAATTTTGCCCCAAGGTGGTGTTTTATATTTGTATGGTCCGTTTAAGCAGAATGGTAAACATACTGCATCAAGCAACGCCCAGTTTGATCAAAGTCTGCAACTGCAAAACCCTGAATGGGGCGTACGCGATTTAGACGAGGTGATTGCCGTGGCTCAAGCGCAAAACCTGAAGCTGCTAAAAACCGTTCTCATGCCTGCAAACAATCTATCTGTAGTGTTTCAACGGCTTTGATTAGAAAGTCACGAATATAGGGTTTCTAGTGTGCAAATTTGTTCAAAAGTAAGGTTCACATACAAAACGCGATCGCCAACCGATCTGATACTTTTCAATTTGCTAACTCGTTGGCTTTTTTCGCCAGATCCACATCTTTTTGAGTGATGCCGCCAGCGTCATGAGTCGTCAGGTCAATGGTGACGCGGTTGTAGACATTAAACCATTCGGGATGATGCCCCATGGATTCGGCAACCAGTGCCACGCTAGACATAAATCCAAAGGCTTCCACAAATGAGGGAAACTGATATTGACGGTGCAGTTTACTGTTTTGAATACTCCAACCATCCAACTGACTTAGCGCAGCATCCAGTTGATTAGGGGAAAGAACAAGGGCACTCATGGCAGCGATATCCTGAAAGGGTGATTTGTTTGAAGCAGAGGTGGGTGCCGCGATCGCCGACATTTCATCAACAAAGCCTAACTCACTCATTGGAATTGCAGAGAACCCAAGCCAACTAAGCGCCGCAATTCCAACAAACAAAGATAGAGCAGCCAGCTTTAACCAATAGCGTAATAAAGTTTGATAAAAAACTCGAAAACCCATGGAAAAAATCAAAAAACAACATAAACAAAGCAGCTAAAGCAACCAAAAAATAGAATTTGGAAAGCAAAAAACCTAGCGGGTAGCCGCAGCTTTTGTCACCAAAACTATTTTTGACACTAACTACTTAGACTTGAGATTTTCGATCGCCGTTTCCACGGAACCTTGAAGCGACAAAAATTGCTCCAACCGAACGAGCTTCACGGTCTGTGTGACGCGAGGATTGGTGACGAGTTGTAGGGTGCCGCCAGCAGTTTGAACCTTCTTGGTTAGCTGAACTAAAGCACCCAGTCCAGAGCTATCAATAAAATCAATCTTGGATAAATCCAAAATGAAGTGTTTCGGTCCCTCTTCCACACATTGAGTAAAAACAGAGCGGAATTTTGGCTCGGAGAAAGCATCCAAAAGACCTGTGAGGCGAAATAGTTGGTAATCGTCCTTGATGTCGCGTGTGCCTCTCAAGCTTACAGTCAAGGTTAGTTGCTCAGGAATAAAACCCTCCTAGTGGTTATAGCCCAAATTAGACGCTTTATTATATACTCTTCGAGTTCGATTGACCACAGCAATCTACGCCCAAGTTCAGGCTATTTTAGCACTCTAGTTTCTAATCAGGTAGATTTTTTGAGTGGGTATAGGAGGTTAAAACGCTTGCCTCTCAAAACACTGGGCGCGATCGAAAAATCATTTTGTAATCGCTGCTATCGCTCTAAGCTGCGCGGGTCGAGGGCATCACGCAATCCATCGCCCAGCAGGTTAAAGGCTAAGACCGTCAAGATAATCAACAGGGCAGGCGACCAAATCAGCCAGGGCTGTAACACCAAAATCGATGCATTCGTGGCGAGGGAAAGCATATTTCCCCAGGAGGGATCTGGCTGCTGAATGCCCAAACCGATCAGACTCAGCACCGATTCTGCCACGATGAAATCGGGAATGGAAAGGGTCGCCGCAATAATGATGTAGGTTGCAGTCTGGGGCAAGATGTGACGCACAATGATGTAAAGCGATCGCCCGCCCATTGCCCGCGCCGCCTGCACAAATTCTCGTTCTTTCAGCGACAGCACCTCACCGCGAATCACCCGCGCTAGCCCTGCCCAGCGAATGAAGGACGTAATCAAAATAATCAGCAAAAACCGCTGAGCGCTGCTGAGTCCCGTTGGCAGCACAGCAGCTAGCGCAATCAATAAATAGATGCTAGGAATCGTCATCAGCACTTCTACTAGGCGCATTAGGATGATATCTGTCCAGCCGCCAAAGTAGCCAGAGATGCCGCCCACCAGCATTCCTAAGGGGAAAGAAATTGCAATTCCCACCAGCCCAATGCTGAGGCTAATCCGTCCTCCAAAGACCAAGCGGCTGAACTGGTCACGGGCTTGCTCATCGGTTCCTAACAGATTCCACTTGCCCGCCCCTTCAGCGCCAAATAAACGTAGCGTTCCGGGAATCCCTGGAAACACCTCTACTTCATCAAACTTGGGATTGGTGAAGGAAAACTGGGTTGGCAGCGGCAGCTTAATTTGAAACAGGCGATAGGGTTCCCCTTGAACAAAGAAGCGAATGGGTGAAGGTTTGCTGCGATCGACAATCAGCTTGCGATCGCCCGTTTGCAAATCTACTGATCCCTGAGTCGTGGGATAGACATGGGGACCTACTATTCCTGGCTCATTCCAATAAACCTGAGTGGGTGGCAACAATGCCCCATCGAGCTGAGAATTGTAGGGATCGTAGGGCGCGACAAACTCAGCAGCAATCACCGCCAGATAAAAAGTGATCAAAACCAATGCCCCCAGCCGCGCCAGAGTATTAGTCTTTAGCCGTCGCCACCAGTTCATAGGAGAAAAGCCAGAATTTTGTTTACTCAAAATAGCATACTAAATCAGCCTGCTGATTCAGATGCCAAACGAGGCTTAGGTTTACGAGTGTTCTAACTCCTCATGTTCGACCACAAATACATTGGAGTAGAGATTGGCGATAATCTGCTTTCCTTGTTGGGTCAAGGAGAGATAATGTAGCGCATCTTGAATGTAGGGATGAACACTATGCCAGTAAAATTTGGGATAATCTCGGCGTAAATCTCCAGGATGGCGATAGCCCAGCGTTTTGTTGACCCCAGTTTCCTCAAACTCATAGAACAACGCTCCAATTTTTTTGAGGTAGCGGGGGTCGCTGAGTTGCCCAATCAAATCAGATGCCCGGATTAAGCCCGGAAAATTAGTAGTGTCTTGGTGATCCTCTGCACTGGGAACCGGAAAGCGAGTCAGTTCAATATTGTGCTTGATCACGTCAGCATCAATCAGCTTGTGCCCACCAAAGCGCTCATCGATAAACAGTTTTGCCCGGTCTACATGATAAGGAGTGAGGGCGGCATCGGAGGAACCGATCGCTAGGGGAACCATGCCACCATCCTTGCCAGTGGCATAAAATCCATTTCGATCTTGGCGGCACACTCCTTTGACGTAACCAATATCATGGCAAACTAGGGCGATGATGTAGTGCAGCCAATCCTCACAAGAAACGCCGCCTTCGCGAATGTGTTTGCCGCGCAGAATTTCTTGCCCCACGAGAGCGACGAGAATAGAGTGCTCTACGTTGTGGTAAAGCGCATCGCTGTTGGCGATATTTTCCATTGCCATGGAGCCAACCCAGCCGATGATATCTTCGTAGTCTGACTTGAGTCCCCCATAGGTGCGCCGATAGCCTTCCTTCAGCTTTCTAACAAAGTTTTCGATTAGCAGTTCTGTGGCATTAAACATTCTGTATTTTGGCGAAACTGGGCGCGATCGCGATACTTGAGCGTTTTCAAAAAGTTTTGATGAAACAGAATTGTAGAGAGATTCTCGTCACCGCTTTCAATTATTCTCTCACTTTACCCAAATGCATAGAATTTCTGTTTATTCTTACAGCCCCAATCAACCCAAATCAGGCAGATTAATAGAACCACACTCAGCTTTCTGATAGCTTAACCAATGCATCTTTGACGATAGGCGGCAACTGGCGTAGAATCTTGCCTTTTTCGCGATCGACCGCG
Organism: Leptolyngbyales cyanobacterium; assembly: GCA_038250345.1. Taxonomy (GTDB): domain Bacteria; phylum Cyanobacteriota; class Cyanobacteriia; order Leptolyngbyales; family Leptolyngbyaceae; genus ULC077BIN1. The sequence continues at coordinate 3,889 of JBBSCL010000048.1, read as the reverse complement.
ACCAACGTTACTTTTGCTGAGACAAACAGCGTTTGCCCGTCGATCGATTCAATCTGATAATCCCAGTTAATTCGCACGCCAGACATTTCGCTCATCCGGGTTTTGACAATCGCCGCCATGCCCATTTTCACCGGGTGATGATAGCGCAAGGCAAGATCTACGACTGGCAAATCGCAGCCCAACGCCACTAAATCAGCAAATTCAACTCCAATCGATCGCAGGCATTCAATCCGCGCTTCTTCCATCCAAGCAATGTAGGCACCATGCCAAACAATGCCGCCATAGTCCGTATTATGCGGATGAGCAACAACTGAATACTCAAACCAGGTGGGAGCGATCGCTTGCAAATCACTCTGAAGCATACCTGTTGGGGGAAGCTGAGGGGTATTAGATGGATTGGTAATCATTAGAATAACTGCTCTAATTTATGCTAATTAAACGATTAAAGAATATTTCAACTCAGTAAATTAGTACAGATTTGTGAAAAAATGTGGATTCAAAATACAGTTGATTGAGCGCGGTTAAAGATAAGGCTATTAATAGAAATAGATTTTATTGCCAATCGTTCTAAGTTTCAAAAAATCCCTATCTTATATAGCCAGGACTTACGCAAATCAACCGAAATTTGCCCCCCAACCCCCAATTCTGGGGGAGCTAGAGATCAAAGTCCCCCAGAATTGGGGGACTTAGGGGGCAAGTGCATAAGTCCTAATAGCAATATAAATCACCTCCAGCACACCTAAAGTTTCAAAACGCGAGACAACCAATGATAGAAAAAATTCTACTAGCAAATTCCGGCACTGGACATTCTGAAGAAATGCTTAAAGCTCTGATGGATATCCCTTCAATTCAGCGAGCGAAAGTGACTGTTCTGCATGTTGTTCCTGCCCAAACGAGCGCCGAGGCAATGACCGAAAAATGGGAGGAAGGCGGCAAGGTGTTGGCAAATGCCATTCAATCATTAAAGCTTGATCCAAACCATGTGAATGCCATGTTGCGTCAGGGCGACCCGAAAGACGTAGTGTGCAGAGTGGCAGAAGAAATCGATGCCGATCTGATCATTATGGGATCGCGGGGACTCAAGCGGATCATGTCTATTTTGGAAAACTCGGTCAGTCAATATGTATTTCAGCTATCGTCTCGCCCCATGCTATTGGTTAAGGATGATATCTACGTTAAGAAAATTAAGCGGGTGATGGTGGCGATCGATAAATCTGAAGCATCCAAGACTTGCTTAAAGTTGGCGCTGTTTTTGCTGCGCGATATTAAAGGGAGTCAACTTACATTGGTACACGTTGATCCCAGTATGGGTGCAAAAACAGAACAGAAAAAAGGTGCTGAAGCGGAGAAAGACGCTGTTTTGGCTGCGGCGATCGCGGAAGTTAAAAAAATGGGCGTGGCATATCAATGCATCTCTGCGGTGGGTAAACCCGGCGAACTAATTTGCAGCATTGCTGAAGATACTCACGCCGATTTGCTAGTGTTGGGGTCACCCGATCGCCGACCTTCGATTGCCAAAGGCTTACCCGACCTCGATCGCTTGCTAGGAACCTCCCTTTCAGACTATGTGCGAGTCTATGCCAATTGCCCGGTGCTGTTAGCGCGAACAGCGGGATAGAAAAATTGCCAGGGGCGCGAAGGCTAGCTCAGATGAACTGTCATTTCAATCCTCTCGTCCCGGCTTTCTTCTAGCCTATAGAATGAATTAACGTCAGATTCGCTTTAGGATGAATAGCCTTAGAGATAGAATTGAAATTCGATCTAGCCTGATTCGGTAGCAGGTCTATTCCTTATCTCCAAAACCCCATTTAGGAAATGATGGTATTTTGATGTCATTAAGCGATCTGGAACGGTGCTACAGAATTTTGGGGCTTAAGTCAGGCGCTTCGTTGGAAGAAGTGAACCGGGCGTATAAAGATCTGGTCTTAATTTGGCATCCCGATCGCGTTTCCACGGGCAATCCTCACCTAGTTGAACAGGCAGAGGAAAAGATGAAGGAACTTAACCATGCGCGCGATCGACTGCGCGATCGTGCTAACGGGCAGACAACTTCTAACCGGGCTAATCAATCGACCAAAAGCACCCGCACAGAAGCGGAGCCACGTTCCCAATCACGGCGGCATTATTATCAACCCTATCCTCGCCCTCATCAGCAGCAAGAAGCTGCTCACGTAAAAGAAAAGCCGCGTTACTCTGCACCCTCTGGGCACACCGCCTCTCAATCAACCCAACACTCAAAGCCACCCGATCCACAGTCTCGTGCATCTTCAACCTTCAACCCGTCTGACTATGCTCGTTATCAGGCGCAGTATCAGGCAGCTTCCTCGCAGGTCAGTTCGGCAACCTCCACCACTAAACCACCCTCTCCACCCAAAACCGAACCGCCACCCCGTGCTGTTTACGAAGCCCCAGTTTGGCGATCGCCCCATCCCGACATGAGCGGCACCAATTTTAGTGGCGCAGATCTCGCAGAACGAGATTTATCTCAGCGGAACTTAAGCAATGCCAATTTAAGCAATGCCAATTTAAGCGATGCCTTTCTGCACGGCGTTAACTTGAGTGGGGCGAATTTGCAGCAAGCGAATTTATTTCGGGCAAATTTACTGCAAGCAAATTTGAGACAGGCAAATCTAAAAGAAGCTAACTTGATTGGGGCAGATTTGAGCGGAGCGGATTTAAGTGGGGCAGATTTGAGGGGTGCCAAGGTGAGTGCGGGCGATCGCGTCATGGTCAAACTGACTGGAGCTATTTTGACAGGAGCTATTCTGCCTGATGGTCGCATTTATAATTAAGCCCATAAATAGGCGTTGCCAACCTGAAGATTCTACTGCGGCAGGCTTTGCTAATTCTTCACTCCATTCCATTTCTTCTTTGGAAAAATTTCACGAACAGAATCACAATGGATGATTGATTTCTTGGCTCTCTAAGAATCTTCGTTCAAGTCAAATTCGCGGTTCCAATCGGGGAAGTCTGCTTGAGGTAGGCGACCATAAAGCTGAATTTGGCTGATGGGTTGCCACGGCACTCGTTTGAGCAAGCTGACCGTTAACGCTGACATTTCAATCGGATCAGGAGCAGGATCGGCTTCAAAAATAACCTGAAGGCGATCGCCGATCATTCGCAGCTTGGCAGTAACTTCCATGGGTTTAAGCGATTGCAGCATCAGCGTTGTCAACGTGTCTAACATGGCTTCAGGGCTTGATGCCGGAGGTGCAGCAACCGAAATATCAGCATCTTCATCTGCGGCATTAGCGATTGGAACAGGGGGGCGCATTGCCTGTCTGGGGTCTACGACATTCGCCGCTGGAATATCTTCTGGCAGAATAGTCGTCAAGATTTCATCGGTTAATGTGTTGATCACGGCTAATCGATTTGCCTGTTGTTCGATCGTTTTTTCAAATAAATTTCGCACCAAGCGTCCATTACCAAAAGTGCGATCGCGATTTTTATATAGTTCCGTTAGCAACGTTTTCAATGCTTGGCTTGCCTCTTCCGTGGGTGAAAAATGGCTGTCTTTGCACATTTTTTTGAAGATGGCGACCAGTTCATCGGGTGTGTAATCGTTGAAATAAAAATAGCGATTAAACCGCGATTTTAACCCAGGGTTAGATTCAACAAATCGTGCCATTTCATCGGTATATCCAGCGGCGATTACCACCAAACGACTACGATAATCTTCCATCCGTTTTAGCAACACATCCACCGCTTCTTGCCCAAAATCACGAGAGCTATCTGCCGGAACGAGCGCGTAAGCTTCATCCACAAACAGCACACCATCTAAAGCTGATGTTACTTTTTCATCCACTTTTTTAGCCGTGCCGCCGATAAATTCTGCCACCATACCCGCGCGATCGGTTTCGACTAAATGCCCTTTGGTCAAAAATCCTAA
>JBBSCL010000047.1:0-11388 GCA_038250345.1 Leptolyngbyales cyanobacterium | reverse complement strand
TCCTAGTCGCCGTGGACCTGAGCGGCGAACAACCTATGAATCTGGTATGGAGCCAATTGGCGGTGCCTGGATTCAGTTCAACATTCGCTACTATATGTTTGCCTTAATCTTTGTCATTTTCGATGTAGAGACTGTGTTTCTTTACCCATGGGCGGTGGCATTCAATCAATTAGGGCTGCTGGCATTTCTTGAAGCCTTGGTTTTCATCGGCATTTTAGTGATTGGTCTTGTTTATGCTTGGCGGAAAGGAGCGTTGGAATGGTCATGAAGCCTAATAATCAGGTTCAAAGTTTTGCAATTGATCCCTCTGAGCGGATTATGAACCCCATTGAGCGACCCCAGGTTACTCAAGGTCTGTCAGAAAACGTCATCTTAACCACTGTGGATGATCTATATAACTGGGCGCGGCTTTCGAGTCTGTGGCCCTTGTTATATGGAACGGCTTGCTGCTTCATTGAGTTTGCTGCTTTAATTGGCTCACGATTTGACTTCGATCGCTTTGGATTGGTGCCGCGATCGAGTCCTCGTCAGGCTGACCTGATCATTACAGCAGGCACAATCACCATGAAAATGGCACCTGCTTTAGTGCGGCTGTATGAGCAAATGCCCGACCCCAAATATGTAATTGCCATGGGTGCCTGCACCATTACAGGCGGCATGTTCAGCGTCGATTCGCCTTCTGCCGTGCGGGGTGTGGACAAACTCATTCCTGTAGATGTCTACCTGCCGGGTTGTCCTCCTCGTCCAGAAGCAATTATTGATGCAATCATCAAATTGCGTAAGAAGATTTCAAATGAATCCATTCAAGAGCGGGGGATGCTGCAACAAACCCATCGCTACTACAGCACAACTCACACCATGAAAGTTGTGGAACCAATATTGACGGGCAAATACCTCCAGTCTGGTACTCGTGAAGCACCGCCTAAAGAATTGATGGAAGCAATGGGGATGCCAATTCCACCTGCCCTGCTGACCGCTCAGAAGGAGGAAATTGGTCGTGGTTGAAGCACAAGCAACGCCAAACCCAGCCCCGATTGTTGAGGCTGGCAAGATTTCTAAGTGGTTAATCGAAAATGGGTTTGAGCATGAATTTTTAGGGCTGGATGCCTCTGGGGTTGAAATGTTAACGGTCGATCGCGACTTCTTAATCCCCATATCAACCGCACTCTACGCTTATGGATTTAACTGCCTCCAATGCCAAGGCGGATACGATTCAGGTCCAGGGCAAGATTTGGTTAGCTTTTATCATTTGATCAAAATTGCTGATAATGTCGATCGCCCTGAAGAGGTTCGAGTTAAAGTCTCCTTGCCTCGCGCCAATCCTTCCATTCCATCGGTTTACTGGATCTGGAAGAGTGCAGATTGGCAGGAGCGAGAAACCTACGATATGTATGGCATTGTTTATGAAGGGCACCCCAACCTAAAGCGAATTTTGATGCCCGAAGATTGGGTGGGTTACCCGTTGCGGAAAGACTACATCTCCCCTGATTTCTATGAACTTCAGGATGCTTACTAGGGAGTTATTCCCTGATTAGCTTTTAAATGCAAAGCTGTGTCGTTAAGTCTACACAGCTTTTTTTAAGAACTCTGTGAGTTGATATCAAGAAAACGCGATCGCATTCCTTGAAAGCTTATACCTAGGCGACTTACAGCTATAGATCAAGCACATTGATCGTCTGGGCAATGATCATCACCGGTTCTTGATACAGCGGCACGGTAAAAGTAACGGTGGAGCCTAAGCCCTCACCCATACTATAAAAATTCACCACGCCACCCATCGCTTCTACAAGCTTTTGAGAAATTGCTAACCCCAACCCCGTCCCCCCATACTGGCGAGTTCGAGAGCCATCCACTTGGCTAAACGATTGAAACAGCTTGTCCTGCTTATCAAGCGATACACCAATGCCGGTATCCGCCACTCGAATTTTGGCGTATCCAGGTAGGTCTATCCCTTGGACTATTATCTTTTTCTTAATAATTTCCACGCTGATGGTTACACCACCCTCATGGGTAAACTTAATGGCATTCCCAACCAAGTTGAGCATCACTTGTAGCAAACGCTGATAGTTGCCATAGAGAATAATTTCGTCATCCGTAGGCGGTTTTTGGATCTCAAAACTCAGGTTTTTTTGGCGCACCTGATTGCTAATGAAATCTGCAACATCATTTAACAGTTCTGCAAGCTTGACTGGACTCAGTTCAATTTGCAGTTTTCCAGCTTCAATTTTGGCAATGTCGAGAATGTCATTGATGATGTTGAGCAGATGTAAAGCTGAACGATAGGATTCACCAATGAATTCAATTTGTTCTTCAGGATCGTCTGCCATCCCATCTAGCACGAGCTTGAGAAATCCAATCATGCCGTTGAGTGGAGTTCGCAGTTCGTGAGAAGTATTGGCGAGAAATTCACTTTTCAATCGAGAAGTTTCTTCAGCCTGTTCTCTAGCTTCTTCTAATTCGCGATGTTTTTGCAGAAGGTTCCTATTTGCTTTTTGCACTTCGGTTGCTAAAGATTGGCTCGCGGAGATCAAGTTAGCGTGAGCGATCGCGGTTCCCACTTGATCTGCCAGCTCTTGAACAAACTCTAGCTCTACCTCCGTCCAACGTCGGGGCTGGTCATCTTGATACACCACAATCAACCCATTAGGCTGATCTTGATAAGAAGTTCTCACAATTAGCATTGAGTACTGCATTAGCCCGCGCAGTGTCGGGGGCTGTTGAGGCGTTTCTTGATCCAATGCTCTAGGTTCATGCCGCAAATTCACAGGCTTCAAACTCATCAGCGCTGCTTGCAGGTCGGCATCATCTGGCACAGCGAACTCCAAACCCTGCATCTGGCAAAACGCTCCTCGACAGTACTCAGCAACCGCCGTTATGGTAGGACTGGTTGGTTCATAGGGGAACACAACACAGCGGCTCACCCGTAATAGTTCACCTAATCCTTCAACAGTTTGCTGCCAAATCGTGGGCAAATCTAGAGTACGGCGAATATTCCAGGCAATTCGGGTCAATAGTTCATGATTATCAGCGCTAATTGCCCCTGATGAAAACTCTTCCAAATCTACACCAGCGCTCTTTGTGGGTTCACCTAACTGAACTACGTTGGGATTGAGTTCTGCTTCCGGTTGGGCAGAATTAGGACGAATCTTCCCCATGACTAAAACACTGTTGGCAATTCGATTAACCCCAATAACTGGGTTCATCGTCAAATCTGCCTGCAAGCGAATCTCGCCACAACGAAACTTAAAGCTAAACTTTTGAGCGGTTTGAGACTCTAAAACTTGGCAAATTCGGATAATGTATGCCTTGGTATTGACTGGAGCAAAAACACGACTGGGTAATTGCCCAACCATTTGGTCTGATTGGATACCATAAGCCTCCGCTAACTGCCAAAAAAACGATAGGCAGCGCCCCTGACTGTCTTGAACCATTACAAGCTCGGTCGGGTCGCTACCACCGTTGCCCTGGTTTTTTGGGGTCGTTTCTTGGGGCACAGAGACAGATTGCTGATGGTTTGCGGAAGAAGGCATCAGAACTTTAGCTAGCGGCTTTTTTCAGAGCAAGGATCTAAACGAGCGATTGATGAAGTTGAGCTACATACAACTATATAAAGCAAACATCACCCATTCAATCTAAATCTGGTAAGCACACGCGATAAATCAGAACTGAACTACATTCGGCTCATAACTGCAAGTATGGCAAATGAAATTGCTAGATGCCAGCCTTTTTCAATCGTTCCATTCACCGCGCGGCGGAACTGGCGGATTTCGCTGGAGGTTGCGGGTTAACTCATCATCCCGGCGCAGTTCGTTTCTAAGCCACTGCCGCACAGCCACTTCAATCACCTTACTAGGGTCATTGGTCAGATGCTTGATCTGATCCAGCAAAGCAGGATCTAACCGAACAGACAATTCAACTTTTTCGGAAGCCGACTGGGAAAACAGGACAGACTCATTCATAGTTTGGATGCTAGCGTATGTTGGCTAAAGCAATGAACAACCCATTAAAAATAGATCATCCGAACTACTCTAACGATAATAAGTTTAACCCGACAGAAACGGAAACATAATCAATCTACGGCACAACTGCTTAGCATTTACAGCGCTTTCTATAAGATTTTACAAAGTTAGGCGAATTCTCGTTCTCTCAAAAGATACAGAAATAAAGTTGGATTGATGAATGTGAGGTTTCAGGGGTGACCCGTTACAATACGTTAAAAGCTTCTATATAGCCAGACATATGACTGATGTGCCCGTTTCTCGGATTCGCAACTTTTCGATTATTGCCCATATTGACCATGGTAAATCAACGCTTGCAGATCGCCTGTTGCAGGAGACGGGCACGGTCAATGCACGGGAAATGAAAGAACAGTTTTTGGACAACATGGATCTAGAGCGAGAGCGGGGCATTACGATTAAGCTCCAAGCTGCACGGATGAACTACACAGCGAAGGATGGCGAGAAGTACGTTTTAAACCTGATTGATACTCCAGGACACGTCGATTTTTCTTACGAGGTTTCGCGATCGCTGGCGGCATGTGAAGGCGCATTGCTGGTGGTTGATGCCTCCCAAGGTGTGGAAGCGCAAACGCTGGCAAACGTCTATTTGGCGCTGGAGCATAATCTGGAAATCATTCCAGTTTTAAACAAGATTGATTTGCCCGGAGCCGAACCAGAGCGCGTTAAGCAAGAAATTGAAGACATCGTGGGTTTAGATTGCAGTCAGGCAATTCATGCCTCTGCAAAAGAAGGCATTGGGGTTGCCGAGATTTTAGAATCGATTATACATCTCGTGCCTCCACCCAAAGATACGATCGCCGAACCACTGCGCGCCCTCATTTTTGATAGCTACTACGACCCTTATCGCGGGGTGATTGTGTATTTCCGGGTGATGGATGGCACTGTTAAAAAAGGCGATCGCATTCGGTTGATGGCATCTCGCAAAGAGTATGTGATTGATGAACTGGGGGTGCTGTCGCCCACGCAAGTGCAAGTAGACGAACTGCACGCCGGCGAAGTCGGCTACATTGCCGCGTCGATTCGAGCCGTTGAGGATGCGCGAGTCGGCGATACGATTACCTTGGCAGCAGTTCAGGCAACCGAACCATTGCCCGGTTACAGCGAAGCTACGCCCATGGTGTTTTGTGGCTTGTTTCCCACCGATGCCGACCAATTTGAATCTTTGCGAGAAGCCCTAGAAAAACTCAAGCTAAGCGATGCCGCCCTCAACTATGAACCCGAAACCTCTAGCGCCATGGGTTTTGGCTTTCGCTGCGGCTTTTTGGGCTTGCTGCACATGGAAATTGTTCAAGAGCGGCTGGAGCGAGAATATAACCTAGATCTGATCACCACAGCGCCATCGGTGGTTTATCGTGTGACTACGCTCAAAGGCGACGTGCTGCTGATTGACAACCCTAGCAAGCTACCCGATCCACAGCAGCGAGAAAAAATTGAAGAACCCTATGTTCAGGTAGATATTATTACCCCAGAAGTTTACGTAGGCACCTTGATGGAGCTTGCTCAAACTCGTCGGGGTGTTTTCAAAGACATGAAATATCTGACGACCGAGCGAACCACGCTGATCTATGATTTGCCTCTAGCAGAAGTGGCAACAGACTTTTTTGATCAGATGAAGTCGCGATCGCGGGGCTATGCCAGCATGGAGTACAAACTGATTGGCTATCGCGAAAATCCGTTGGTCAAGCTCGATATTCTGATCAATGGCGATCCGGTTGATCCGCTCGCCACTATTGTTCACCGCGACAAAGCCTATAACGTGGGTCGCGCCTTGACCGAAAAGCTAAAAGAACTGATCCCGCGTCATCAGTTCAAAATTCCGATTCAGGCAACGATTGGCAGCAAAGTCATTGCCAGTGAACAGATTCCTGCCATTCGCAAAGACGTATTGGCGAAATGCTATGGTGGCGACATTTCTCGGAAGAAAAAGCTATTGCAGAAGCAGGCAAAAGGCAAAAAACGGATGAAGGCGATCGGCACCGTAGATGTTCCTCAAGAAGCCTTCATGGCGGTACTCCGGCTCGAACCTTAGTAGAGCGTAGAGCGAGTGATCCAACTGCAATGAGTTCCGCAAAGGAAATCCTTGTGAGAATTCTGGCTACAGGCGCGCTGGGTTGATTGGCTCTCACCTGGGCGATCGCCTGATGGCAGCAGGCAGACAATAGGAAAAACACTGACGCAAAGCAAAGGCGCATTCCTTGTAAGGTTTGCGCCTTTCAGCAATAAAAATTCCAAGAATAGCATTGCTATTCTTGGCAGGAAATTTACGCGGGCATTAGCACGGTATCAATGATGTGGATTACACCATTGTCAGCCACTACATCAGCAGTTGTGACGGTAGAAGAGTTGATCTTAACGCCATTAGACGCATCGATCTTGACTTCTGAACCTTCAACGGTTTTAGCTGATTTCAGTTTTACAACATCAGCCGCCATTACCTTACCGGATACAACATGGTAGGTCAGAATTTTTGTAAGCTGAGGAATGTCTTTGAGTAGTGAATCTACTGTACCTGCGGGCAATTTGGCAAACGCCTCATCCGTTGGTGCAAAAACCGTGAAAGGTCCAGCGCCTTTGAGGGTTTCGACCAAACCAGCAGCCTTAACAGCAGCAACAAGGGTGCTGAAAGATCCAGCACTAACAGCAGTATCAACAATGTCAGCCATGTAGTTCACCTAGTGTGTGTTATTTGTTAACAATATTATTAATTAATAATTATCGTTAACATTTGTGAGTATAGCAGCTTAGTGTTTGAGATCGCGTATGAATTGATGTTTGAGTTAGATATTAATTGTATAAATTGACCTGAATAAGTGATCTTTGCAGTAATTGGTCTATTACAAACAGATTATTCGCAATGTTTCTGTTTTCTGCGTCAATTAGCGGCTTTTCTGGCGATCGCTCCAACTATGCAATCAGCTAACACTGAGATCGTTCTACAGCCCTCAATGCCAAGATCGGCACAAGACATTAGCCCTACAGCCAGAAATCATCATGGCATTCAGTAACGCCAAATCAGTTTTAATTCCTCGCAAAGTCTGCCGGATTTTGATCGCGCCGATGGTTTGTGAGAATGGGGGCACCTTGGCGATCGCCCACCAGTGCCGCCGTTTTTTCCAGAGATTCTCTTAGATGTTTGGCAGCGTAGATCGACATATCACGCGGAACATTGACGCGATCGCGCAAATATCGCAGAGCGGCATCTGATCCCGATGGAGGCACACAGACTGCCCCAGTCATCATCAATGTCAGGGCGCAGCGCAGAGCTTGATCAAATAAGCGATCGTCAGCAGGATTGACCCGAATAATATTATTGCGGTGCTTAATCACCCGATGAAGGGCTTCCACACGAGAGGTTTCAGGTTCTGAATAAGTGACATCGGGCAAGCCAAACCAAGGACCGTTATCCACTCGTTGCTTGTTAATTTGCATCTGAGGTTCGCCGTTTTCAAAGCAGCCGCCCATTTGCGGGGGCAGATCATGCACATGGGTATGAAAGTCGCTTTGAGTGCCGCGATAGGTGGGTCGGCTTTCCATCGCGTCAAACCAGGCAGACAGGCGCGGGTTTTCTTCTCGCAAAGAGTAGCCCTTGTAGTAGTAAAGACTGGCATTCATCCGCTCGACATAGGGCGTGAAGATCACATCAACCGTGCCGAACTCGTCCAGAAAATAAGCTCCGGAAGTACGACCCAGAGCAGCCTCAACTCTTGCCGCGATCGCCGTAAATTGGGCGCGGTTGTCCTGCTCTTGGCGAGATGACCCCGATGGATAACAGAGCCAAGCGCACCAGGCTCGAAATAACAGACGCTCCAACTGTCTAAGTGGCATCACCTTTGAGTCTGTCATGCCTAAACCGAGCGCACCAAACACCTGTTCCAATGCGATCAAAATATCATCGCTTTCAGTAATGATGCGATCATCTAACGCAATCGCGGGTAGCATTCCCGATGGCACCTTGCGCTTGTACCAGCTTTCTTTCTGCCCGTAGCAAAACATCGTTACTTTTTCGATGCGGTAAGGAATTTGCTTTTCTTCTAACCACAACCAGATTTTCTGGCAATAGGGGCACCAGGCATGGTTATCCCGATAGAGCGTCACTCGTATATCGGATTCGGCATGACCAAATAAGCGCAACTCAGCCTGAGCGCTGGTTGCACCATTGACCAGATCAACTTGATAATCTGTAAGAGCTTCTAGTTCTGTCCAGCTTAAAGGCGCAGTAGTCATGGGAGTAGGGTAAGGATTCACTTGGATGATACGCCCCTTTTTTGGAGAATTAGTGATTGGGAAGCTATTCGGATGAAATGATGCGATCGCCTAACAGTTGATTGCGATCGCGGGTCGTCAGCGATCGCGACACCGACTTGATGAGTGACGAAACTTTGGTGACTACCGCAGCCGCCCCGATCGTAGGATGCTAATGATCAGCCAAAAGCCGAGGAAACTGGCAGAGAAAAATAAAGTGCTGCTGATCCAAAATAACTGCCCGGTGCGATCGTTTGCCAGGATTAGCGCTGCGCCCATGATCATCGAGCCGACGACAATGCTGAAGGAGAGCCGATTAGCAGAATCATCGATGCTGCGGCGGAGCAAATCTAAATCTCGCAGATCGACTTTCCACTGGAGGGTTTCGGAAGTGACGCGATCGAGCAGCATTTCAATTTGGCGAGGAGATTGCAAGCCCAAATTTTTTAAGTCTAACGCTGTTCGCAATAAAGCCTGCATGGGCGCTTCTCCTATAATCTGTCGTCGGAACAAGTCGGTCATTAAGGGTTTAATTTGCTCAGTCAGGTTAAATTCTGGATCTAAGGTGCGGGCAACCCCTTCTAAATTTGCCAGAGTTTTTGCATAAAGCCCCATATTGCCGGGGACGCGCAGATTATTAGACCGGGCGCGCTGGAGGATTTCATAAAATAGCTGGCTGAAATTAACCTGGCTCAGGTTGAGGTTATAGTAACGGCGCAACAGGCGATCGTAGTCTGCTTCTAGTCGCGCCATGTTGACAGGTTCAATCGGCTCTGCCAACTGGAGGGTGAGTTGAGCGCAGCGCTGAGCATCCAAGTTGACGATCGCCAGCATCATTTCGGTGAGGGCTTGCTGGGTAAGTGGATCAAGTCTTCCTACCATGCCGCAGTCTAATAGAGCCAGCCGTCCATCGTTAAGATAAAACAAGTTGCCAGGGTGGGGATCGGCATGAAAAAAGCCATCAATGTAGATTTGCTGAAAAAAGGCGCGAATCAGCAGATTGACGATCGCCTGTTCTTCTGCTTTGCGATCGCCGTCATAACCTATACCTTGAAAATCTCCATTCAGCAGTGGCACTCCATCCAACCACTCCATCACCAACAGTTTTTCGGTGGTCAAATCCCAGTAGATTTTAGGCACCACCAGGCGATCGCTGTCAAACCAACGACTGCCTGCCAAGTTGCGCCGCAGTTGATCAGTACACTCTGCCTCTTGGGAAAAATTCAATTCACCCCGCAGCGCCGTAGCAAACTCATTTGCCAGTGCTTTCAAATCGTAGTATTGCCCAACTTTGGTGAGAGAGGCGAGTTCTGCCAGACTGCGAATGAGTGTGATGTCTTGCTCGATCGTAATATCAATACCGGGGCGCTGCACTTTGAGGGCGACCTCACGCCCGTCTGCTAGGGTGGCGCGATGGGTTTGGGCGATCGAGCCAGCGGCAACTGCTTCAAAGTTTATTTTGGCAAACACCTTCTCCAAAGGTTCTTGTACTTCCTGCCGCAGCAGCACTTCTATCTCTTGCCACGCCACCGGAGGCACGTCTGCTTGCAGGGCAGTGAGTTCTTTCAGATATTCTGGAGGAAGCAAATCGGGGCGTGTACTCAGCAGTTGCCCTAGTTTGACGTAGACCGGACCCAGTTCCGTCAAAATATTTCGCAATACGGCAGGGGGCGGAAGCTGAGGTTCTTCGGCTTTGGTGCCAGACAACAACCGACGCATATAGCCCCAGCCGTTGCGGAGAACCACTTCGGCAATGTCTCGCTGGCGGGAACTGGTTTTAGCAAGGCGTAAAAACATGAGAGGAGCTAGGAATTATGGATTTGGGGCTTTAACCAGCAACTCCTCAACACTAGCAAGGATTAATCATTGTTGGGTACTCGCTTTTAATACAATGCCGACATCAGTTTCTTGCGGTACTCTTTGGTTAAAAGATGATCATCGCCTAGCAGATCAAACACGGTGAGCATGGCTTTCCGGGCACCGTCGCTTCGATAGGTGCGATTCGTGGAACGATCCTCATAGGAATCGCGGTTAAGCAGTTCCAACAAGGTATCGAGTGCAGCTTGATGTTCATCGGCTAACACCTGATTCGCCGCCGTTTGAAACACGCGATCGCGATCGTCTGCGGTTTCAGGTTCCGTAACAATCTGCTTAAAAAAGATTAGGGCTTTTAGCAGTTTGATTTGAGAGGCATACTCTTTTTCGTGTTCAATCACAGCTAGAAGAGTTTGTGCCCTTTCTAGTTGGTTCGTTTCGATGTAAAAGTTGGTTGCTTCTAAGATCACTCCACGATTGTTTGTATGTTCTTCTAACAGCGTATTTAGCAATGATTCAGCAGTGCTTAGTTGATTTGCCGCTGCTGCATCATAGACTTTTTGCATGGATGCATCCAGAGTCGAAGTTAGGTTCAACTGTGCCATGAGTTGCCGCAGTTCAGGTTCAGGTAATGCGCCAACAAAGCCCTGCTTCACGATGCCATCCACCACGATCCGGACATCGGGTACGCCCTGCACTTCGTAGGTTTGTGCCAAATCAGGGTTTTCATCAATATCTACTTTTGCCAGCACAAAATCATACTCTTGCACCAGTTTTTCCAACATGGGCTTAAGCAGTTGGCAAGGACCGCACCACTGAGCGAAAAAATCAACAATCACAATCTGCTGATTGGATTTTTCCAACACTTCAGTTGCAAAGTTTTTGCTGTTGACGACAATTGAAGAACCCATAGTGATCAAATCTCATGCAAACGTATTTTTAATTAGATTTTTTTGAAGCAGTTCGCGATCGCTCTTAAAATTAACGAGGTAACTATTCATTTTTTGGGATAGCGCGATGATCAGCGATCGCCTGCCGAAAACCCAACACCACCAAAACATTGGACAAGGTGAGAAAAGACTCTGCGCCGCCGTGCAGCCAGTCCACATTTGCCAACTCTTTACCATAGGCAACTTTGGCATAAATTCCAGCCGGAATGGTGACCGCGACAAACACCAACAGCATGTAAAATCCAATGAGAGCCAAGCGTGGAGTTTGCTTTGAGCGGGTGAGAAACCACAAAAATCCCAGGTAGGGAAACAGCGATAGGGCAAACAAGCTTTCTTTGGATGGCATGGGCGATTCGTAAAAC
>JBBSCL010000046.1:0-11416 GCA_038250345.1 Leptolyngbyales cyanobacterium | reverse complement strand
TGATGACCGAAGAAGGACGGGTGCAATCGGTGTTGAATTGGCTGCTGGGCAGTCTGAACGGGCGCGGTTGGAGTGAAGTGTGGATGGTGGCTCCCTATGTCGCGATCGCGTTACTCGGTGGCTGTTTACTGGCTCGGACTCTCAACGTGATGAACTTAGGCGATGAAATGGCGACGGGGTTAGGCATTTCCTTGGGGCGATCGCGTCTGTTGATTGGGGCGATCGCCAGCCTGTTAGCCGCCAGTGCTGTCAGCATTTCTGGATTGATCGGCTTTGTTGGCTTGGTCGTTCCCCATGGCATTCGGTTGTTAATTGGGAATGATTACCGCTGGGTATTGCCGCTGTCTGCGTTGGGCGGTGCCTGGGTGCTCACCTTTTCAGATTGGCTGGCACGGATTGGCGCGATCGAACTACCCGTTGGAGCCGTCACCGCCATTCTTGGATCTCCCCTATTCATTCTGTTAATTTACCGCCGCCGTCAATAATACGCGAAGTACGAAGTCATTCTCTATAAACTCAAAACTTTTCCAAGAGTACTAACTCGAAACTCAAATGCCCCACTCATTAGACACTGTTGACATCAAAGTGATATGACATCAATAACCGCAGCCTCACTACTAGAAATTCAAGGGGTCGTTGGAGGCTATCAAGCCCAACCTGTTGTCAAGGATATTCACTTCTCGCTTCAGCACGGTGAATGGCTCAGTTTGGTGGGGGCGAATGGCTCAGGAAAATCGACCTTGCTGAAGTTGATCAGCCGAGTGTTGCTACCGCAGAGAGGAGTGATGTTGCTGGATGGCAGGGCGATCCATACCCAATCTGCCCAAGCGATCGCCCAACAAATGGCGCTGTTACCGCAGCAGCAAACCATTCCGGCGGGACTAACCGTACAGCAATTGGTCAGTCTGGGGCGATCGCCCCATCAACCCTGGTGGCAGTGGGATTTGACTGAAGCGGATTGGCAGCATGTCACCACCGCGATCGCAGAAGTACAGCTTGAAGAGTTTCGCGATCGCCCGGTTGATCAACTCTCTGGCGGCGAACGGCAGCGGGCATTTTTAGCTTTGGCATTGGCACAAAATCCTAGAGTGCTGTTATTAGATGAACCGACGACCTATTTAGATGTGCGATATCAACTAGAGCTATTAGAACTATTAAAACGGTTGAATCATACACAGAAGTTATCCATCATCACGGTGCTGCACGATGTCAACTTGGCAATTCGTTACAGCGATCGCATTGCCATGCTGCATCAGGGTTGCCTTTGGGCGATCGGCACTCCGCATGAGGTCATCACCCCGATCAATTTACGACAAGTCTTTGAGATTGAAGCCACCCTGCTACAAACCCCCGTGGGTCTACAGATTTGCCCATTTCTCTAAAAAGATTTCTCAGCAAAAAACCACGATATTCACAGTTCGGTTCAACAAGGCTAAAGAAACTATCCCTTGCCGATTGAGTTGAGGCATGAAACTCCAACAAGTCCAAATTTCTATGTTCAACAACTTGACATTTATTCTCATTAAGTGAGAATCTATTGTAATAGATATTTCATGCTTGATCTGCTGTGGAAAGTTTTAGAGCTTTCAGAGGCAACCTTTCTGTGGAAGGGTAGTTTGAGATAAATCCAGGATATTTTTAGGGCTGTGCTATCTGGCAGCCCCCAGTCTTTTCATGTTTTGGTGTGGGGATTATTGTGAAATATTTGCATTTAAGAAATACCTTTCTACTAGCCACTATCATTTGTGGTGTAGGGATTCAACCAGGGCGATCGCAAGAACAGGCTCCAGTGCCACCAGCAGAAATCTCTAGTGATGACCATTTCTCACACCAGCTTGAGGAGGCATTCCCACAAAACCCTCAAATCCCCGATGCCTCCTTTCCCTCACCCCCTAAAGTTCAGCGCTTGAAAGAGTTTCAGCCTGCTCACACCCGCGCTCAGTGGCTTGTGCAAACTCCTGCACCCGCGACCAACCCGCCAGAACCGACTCAGGCAGCAGACAGCGACGATGAAGAAGAGATTACTGTAACTGGAACCCGCACACCACGCCCTGTGCGCCTTTCTCCGGCTGGCATTTCAGTAATTGACGAGCAGGAAATCGATCGCTTTTTAATGCAAGACCTACGCGATTTGTTCAAGTATGAGCCAAATGTTTCTGTTGGCAATAACCGCCGTTACGGACTGCAAGACATCACCATTCGCGGCATTGGTGGCAATCGCGTTCTGCTGCAAGTGGATGGGATTCGCTTGCCGGGTCAGTTCCAGTTTGGCACGCCGTCTATCGGACGCGATTATGTAGATCTGGATGCGTTGCAACGAGTAGAAGTGATTCGCGGTCCCGCTTCGGCGTTGTATGGCAGTGATGCTTTGGGCGGTGTGGTCACGTTCAAAACTCTTGATCCTGCCGAGGTGCTAGAGCGGTTTGGTCGCCAAGATGCGTTGACTACTTTTTCAACGCAGTATGATACCAGCGATCGCAGTTGGGTAAACACTGCCGCGATCGCCTTTCGGGTGGGTGCATTTGAAGCATTATTTGGCTATACGCGTCGGGATGGCAACGAAGCAAGAGTGCCCACCGACAATGAATTTGTAGACTCCCGCACCAACAGCCGCAACAACTATTTAATTAAGCTGAACTACAACCTCAGCACCACCAGCAAATTCACATTTGCCACCGAAATTTATCGGAATGAAGATGACTTTAGAGTGGCAGATATCATTGCCCGTGACTTGATTGGACCGATGGGGTTTCGGGGCAAAGATGAATCTTTAGAAAACAAAACTCGCCGCGATCGCGTCAGTCTGGGCTACACCTACAACGATCCTAAAAGCACAGGATTTTTAACGGCGGCGCGGGTGCAAGTTTACTTTCAAAATGCTCAGGTAGAAGAAGAACGCACTCAGGATTTTGTCAGAACCGGAGCAGGCAGCGATCGCCGCCGCTTGCGAACGCTTAACAATGAATTTAGCGATCGCGTGTTTGGTGGAGACATCCAATTGCAAAGCAGCTTCCGTTTCAGCGACAGCATCCTCAACAAGCTCACCTATGGCATTGATGTTTCCTCGACTTACAACGATCGCACCCGCGATGGCATAGAATCGCAGTTCAACGCCGCTGGCAGCCTCTTACGCACCACTAATCTGATTGGTGCCGACAACTTTCCAGTCAAAGACTTCCCCGACTCAACCACCACCCGTCTAGGCATCTACGCTCAAAATGAAATCGAATTTGCCGACACCTTCATTCTGATTCCCGGCATTCGCTTCGATTACTACAGCCTCAAAACGAACTCTGACGACATCTACGCCCGGAATGTGGGCGCTGTTGCGGCTGATCTGACCGCATCCGCCGTGTCACCTAACTTAGGGATCGTTTGGCGCATCACACCGGAAGTGTCTCTCACCGGACGCTATGCACGCGGTTTTCGGGCACCGCTCTACAGCGAAATCAATGCTGGATTTACCAACTTGACCAGTCCCACTTTCCGCTATAAAACCCTCTCCAATCCCGACCTAGAACCCGAAAGCAGCGACACCTTTGAACTGGGAGTACGCGGCGGGTTTCGCCAGATCAACTTCAGCGCTACAGGATTCTACAATAACTACAAAAATTTCATTGAAACCTTTGCGCCTGCCGGAACCAATTTCACCATTGTGCCCGGTCGTCCGGTGCAATTATTTCAATCTCAAAACGTGGGCAAAGCCAGAACCTACGGCTTTGAATTGAGCGGTGAATATCGCTTTAGCCCGGAAAATCACGGCTTCAGCATCCTCACGGCGATCGGTTACACGATTGGAGACGACCTAACCAAAGACCAGCCCTTGGAAAGCGTTGATCCGTTTAAGGCAGTGGTGGGGTTGCGCTATCGTGCGCCTGCGAATCAGTGGGGAGCCGAACTCGCCGCCACCTTTGTAGGCAAACCGCGCACCCGCGATCGCGCCTCTGGACTCTATCAACCTGAAGGCTACACTACCGTTGATTTAGTCAGCTACTACAACTTCACACCGCTGATTAGCCTCAACGTCGGGCTATTTAACCTGTTTAACACCCAATATTTTCAATATTCCGATGTGCGATCGCTGCTCGACACCCCCGAACCCCGCGACATCGGGCGCTATGCCCAACCCGGCTTGGGTTTTCGCGTCGGTTTAACTTGGCGGTTTTAACTTAAAAATAGGACTTAAAAAATGCTTGTGAATTTGAAACAGATGGTGGCGATCGCCCTAATGGTCACATCCTTAGTCGGCTGTGCAGCCCCATCCACCCAAACGCCCACCTCTACATCATCCATCACCAGCCAGACTGACCCTGTTGCCGCGAACCGAGTGGTTGCCCTCACCTCCCTTTCTGCCGATATCATTCAACGGCTAGATAAAACCAAACTGGTGGGAATGCCCGGTAGTCGCCTGCTCAGCAGCAATCCGGCATTCAGCCAAGTCACCAAAGTTAGTGAGGGGCGCGTTCAGCCCAACCTGGAAAAAATTATGGCGCTCAAACCCGATTTGGTCGTGGGTGCAAAAGGATTTCATGACCCAATATTAACCAAGTTAGAGGGCATGGGCATCCGCACCTTGCTGACTGAAGTAAATCGCTGGAGTGCCTTAGAAGACTTAACCCAAACTCTGGCAACCTCCATCCAAGCCGACCCAACTGCACTGTTAGCCTCCTATAAAACCTTTATCAACCCAGTTTCACAGTCACAATCTACGCTCGTGCTAGTCAGTCGGCAACCGTTGCTAGCGCCCAATAAAACTAGTTGGACAGGCGATTTATTGACTCAGTTTCAGGCAAAAAATTTGGTAGCAGATCTTCAGGGCAGTAGTTCGTTTAGCGGCTACGTCACCCTTTCACCCGAAAAAGTATTGCAAAGTAACCCCGATATTTTGCTGGTGGTAGACACGGGGCAAGGCGAAGTGGAAAAGATGAAGACCGAACCCTTTTGGAGCAAACTCAAGGCAACCCAAGGCGATCGCGTCTATGTATTTGACTATTACGGCTTAGTCAATCCCGGTAGCATTGATGCGATTCAAGATGCCTGCAAAAAACTGAAGCAAGCCCTCGATCGTCCCTCCTAACCCGCAATTCACCCGTAAGATAGGTGAAGCGCCGCCATAACGCGTCAAGCAAAAATGGATCTACTGTCAGTTGATGTAACCATTACCAGACAGGATAATTGGCACGTACGGTTCTGCCGAACACCACGAAAAAAGAGCCGAACGAGCCACAAGCAGACGCAAATCTGTAACGATTTCGCAGCGCCATACCAGAATCACCAAACGTGTTGGGTATGGGGTTCAATGAGTAGTCGTACAAAAACTCACGCTAAGGCTGAAACACTTACTGGGTCGATATTCCCCAAGACAGTTCTCAGGTTCACTGAGGTTTAGCAATGAGCTTTAAGTGAGACGGAGGCGGACATAAAGGCAAAAGGTGCCAAATGACCGAGAAGGCTTGTCTAGACTGAGTTTGGGAAAGAAATGATCCGTTTCTCTTAAACCCGCACTATTACCCGCGCGGCAGAAGGGCAGCGGCAGCATAAGGGTTCTAGAGGTTCCTTTCAACGAAGGAATCGACCTTTGAGGCATGTGCCAGTTGAAGCATTTAGTTCAAAACCTGTCCAAGGGTCAAAGGAAGGGCAAGTGAAATCTGTCTTGCTTTTCTGTCGACCCTAGCCCGGCTCAAACTCCTTAGCGTGAGTTTTTGTACGACTACTCATTGAACCCCGGCTAGAGCTAAAAACCGTAAAGATTAAGAGTGTTAATACATGAATATGTATTCATATGTTAGAGTGTTCAAAGAACTGAAAGGAGTCAATTTTATGTCTACCGTTACCCAAATGAAATGTGCTTGTGAATCCTGCCTGTGCGTGGTTTCGTTATCAGATGCGATCCAGAAAGACGGCAAGCCCTATTGTGGCGAAGCCTGCGCGAATGGTCATCCTGCTGGACAAGGGTGTGGACACACAGGCTGCACTTGCGACGCTTAGGTTATATCCAATGCAGTTGACCCGCCAGATCACCCTCCTGAACCAGTTATGACCGAAGCTTTTGTGCATGGGGAAGACCTCTGTTGCGAGTCACTCTGACGACGCGAACCCCTCTCCAACCGAAACGCTGACGGTTGAGAAGGCACAGCGGATGTCAGAGTTTCTTGGCTTTTTAGCCGATACCAACCGATTACGCATTCTCTCAATCCTGGCAGCCGGGGAAATGTGTGTTGGGGATTTAGCGGATGCCTTGGACATGAACGAATCAGCGGTATCGCATCAGTTGAGAACGCTCCGCGCAATTCGATTAGTCAATTTTCACAAGCAGGGACGGCACGTCTTCTACCGTCTGCACGATCAGCATATTCTTAGCTTCTATCAAGCCGTGATCGAGCATCTTGATGAGACCGCGTGAGATGACATTGAGCTTAACCAAAGCCTTGACCCCGCATATTTTTTGACCAGATCAGCAATGCCCCGTTTTGTCCTCCTGCTGCCAGTTGATGACCTTGCGGGTGCCAGGATAGGCAGGAAAACCCACTGGGCGAGCCATTGAGAACTTGAGTCTGACGCTTTGCTTTTTGCCACAAACAGACCCAACCGTCTGCTGACGCTGAGGCAAGTAAAAAGCTGTTGGGTTGAAACTGGATGGACTGTATCGTTGCTTCATGTCCTGCGAGAACGCGACCTTCCCAGCCCAGCGTCCCATCTTCCTGTTTTTCCCAGACTATAATCCCTTCGACACTGGAAGAAGCGAGGAGCGGCGCACCAATTTTGGTGAAGACATTCGACCAGGCGAGTTGCCGAATTTTACCAGGGAAACCTCGCATCACCCAAGGGTGGGGGTTGTCCCACTCCAGCACTGTGATGGTGCGATCAAGATTGCCAGAGGCGATGTACTTACCATCGGGTGACCAGGCGATCGCCACACTTGCCGAAGGAATCGTCAGTAGATAGGGGTCATCATCCCAGTCGTCCGCCGTCCAAATTTTCACGCCTTGATAACCGCCCACAGTCAGGCGTTTGCCATCAGGATGCCAGGTGATATCAAGGGCAGAAGAAGTATCAAAATTCAGAGTGGTGGCAATCTCACCCAGGGCAGCATCCCACACCTGCACATATTTTCCCAAGCTGAATGCCAGTAGATTCTGAGTCGGACTCCACGCCAAGCGATCAACCCAGGCAGGAGAATTTTCCAGCGTGCTAACTAGTTCAAACGCTTCTGACTGCAACTGCCAAATCTTGACCTGCCCATTCTGTCCAGCCGCCGCGAGAAATTGCCCGTCCTGGGAGAAAGCAAGGCAATCTACCGATCGCCCGTTCTCCTTCTGTAAGACCGTGATTTCCAAGCCTGTGCCTTGACACAGAACAACTTCTCCAGCCCCAGAACTGGCAGCTATGGTTTTGCCATCCGGGGAGTAGACGATCGCCGTCACGTAGTCCGACAGTGTTCCCTGCCAGTACAGCGCAAATTCACCTTGCTTCTTTGTCTTTAGATCAAACACGCCCGAAAATCCTCTTTCAGTTGGGCTTCGTCTAAATTGCGACCAATGAAAACCAGTTCATTTTTGCGGGTTTCACCTGGTTTCCAAGGGCGGTCTGCTCTGCCATCAAACAGCATGTGAACACCCTGAAACACAAAGCGCTGATCCTCCCCTGCAATGGTCAGAATGCCTTTCATCCGAAAGATGTCGGGTCCTTGGATTTGCAGCAATTGACCCAGCCACTCGTTGAGTTTGTTGCCATCAAGTTCACCGGCTTCGACGATCGCCACCGATCCAACAGTTTCATCGTGCTCATGGGCCGTTTCGTTCAAAAACTCCGGGTCAATTTCCAGGGCCCGATTCAGGTCAAACGCACCGATACCCAGCAGGGCATCCATTTCTAGTTCGGCGTTACGGGTGCGGTAGATTTTGGCAAGGGCATTCATGCCCCGAATTCGACGCTCCAGTTCGTCTAGCTCCTCCGGCGTAACCAGATCCGTTTTGTTGAGCAGCACCACATCAGCAAAAGCAATCTGTTCCTGTGCCTCTTCTGCGTCCCAGTGCTGCCAGATGTGTTTGGCATCTACGACCGTCACCACTGAATCGAGATTCGTTTGCGCCTGCACATCCTCATCCATGAAAAAAGTCTGAATCACCGGAGCCGGATCAGCCAGTCCCGTCGTTTCAATCACCAGATGGTCAAACTTGTCGCGCCGCTTCATCAGATTGCCAATGATGCGAATCAAGTCGCCTCGGACGGTGCAGCAAATGCAACCGTTATTCATCTCGAAGATTTCTTCGTCAGCGTTAATAATCAGTTGATGATCAATGCCCACATCCCCAAACTCATTGACGATAACTGCGACTTTTTTGCCGTGTTCGTGAGTGAGGATGCGGTTGAGCAGGGTAGTTTTGCCTGCGCCTAAGTAGCCTGTGAGCAAGGTCACAGGCACTGAATCCACGGTTATCGTGTTGACCATAATTGAAGGCTCACTGTGTTTAGGAATGATAATCATTATTGCTCATAAACACCAGACTGGCTGAAAAAGTAGCCTGCTCTGGAGACAAAAATCTATCACTGCCTTTGAAGCCGCGTATCCTGTAATAGCGATCGCCAAAATTGCCAGACCCTAACTAAGGCGGTTTCGTAAATACTCTGATTACCGGGAGTTTATGACAAAGCCTAACCCAGTCGATGAGTGTCTAAGCTTTCAACAGACGCAAGCCACTCAACGTCACCAACACCGTGGAACCCTCATGCCCAATTACACCCAGCGGTAGCGTCATCCCTCCGGCAAAGTTAGCGACCAACAACAGCACGATAAAACTCAGAGCAAAGATAATATTTTGTTTGACAATGGACTGCGATCGCCGTCCCAATTGCACGGCGGCAGCAATTTTTGTCAGGCGATCGGTCATCAACACAATATCTGCCGTTTCCAGAGCAACATCGCTGCCTGCTACGCCCATCGCAATTCCCACCGTTGCCTGAGCCAGTGCGGGAGCATCATTAATGCCATCGCCCACCATTGCCACTGACCCATAGCGCTGTTGCAGTTGCCGAATTAAATGGAGTTTATCTTCTGGCAGCAGTTCTGCGTGAACTTCTGTAATCCCAACTGCTTGAGCCACGCTCTGAGCAGTTTCCTGGTTATCTCCAGTCAGCATAATCAGGTGTTTTATGCCAAGCTGTTTCAGGAGCGCGATCGCCCTTGCTGCATCCGATCGCACCTGGTCAGCGATGGCAATGATCCCTAACACTTGCTTGGCGCGAACCACCCAAACAACGGTCTTCCCAGCTTTTTGTAACGCTCTTGCCTGTTGCCGCAAATCACGATCTAATTCGGAAACCAGCGGTTGGACAAAGGCAAGCTGACCGACTACTACGGATTGATCATCCAGCTCTCCAGTGATGCCTTGTCCAGGATGTGCCTGGATGTTCTGGATGGGTGAATGGATGGGTAGAGGGGTCGATAAGTGATAAGCGGCGATGATAGCGTGTCCGATCGGATGTTCAGAGTGGGATTCTAACGCGGCGGCAACCTGCAACACCTCGGCTTCTGAGTGTCCAGCGGCAGGAATGACGGCAGCAACTTCTGGTTGTCCGGTGGTGAGAGTGCCGGTTTTGTCGAAGGCGATCGCCTGCACTCGCCCCATCAACTCCAACTGCGCCCCGTTTTTGAACAGAATCCCTTGCCTCGCTCCGTTGGCAATGCCGGAGAGCAGGGTGGGCATAATTGCCGCCATCAAAGCGCAAGGAGAAGCGACCACCAGGAAGATTAATGCCCGGTAAATCGTCGTTTCCCAACTCCACTGCCACAAAAAAGGAGGCAGCAGGGCGAGCAAAATTCCGACCAGCACAATGACTTTGGCATAGCCCCGCTCAAACCGTTCGATCATCTGCTGGGAGGGTGGTTTCTCAGTTTGCGCCTGCTCTACCAGCCGAATCACGCGCTGAAGCAGGCTGCTTTCGGGCGATCGATCAACTCGCAGCTTCAATGCCCCGTTCCCGTTCAGGGTGCCGCCAAAAACAGTTTCACCCGCGGTTTTCTCTATGGGCATCGACTCTCCCGTAATCGCTGCCTGATTAATCATGCTGTAGCCATTGATAATCAAGCCATCGGTAGGAATGAGTTCTCCCGGTTTCACGAGAATTTCATCGCCCACGCTGAGATGGGCGATCGCCACCTCGGTTTCCCCGGTCAATCGCAAAACTCTAGCCGTATCGGGAGCCAGACTCATTAAACTGCGGATACTGCGATCGGTGCGTCGCATCGCATAACCTTCCAGTGCTCCACTAATCGCAAAGATCAAAATCAGCACCGCTCCATCAATAATTAGGAAATATTCCCGTCGCCATAGCCCTAATCCGGCTGCTCCCAACGCTGCCATAATCATCAGCAGGTCTACATCCAATTCCTTTTCCTGAAAAAGGGTAGTCAACCCTTCGCGGGCACTCTCGTAGCCGCCAACCACATAGGCAGCCACCAGAATGAATAACGCGATCCCGACCCACTCTAAGTGCAAGGCTAACCAGCCCAGGAGCAACAGAACTCCGCAGACGATCGCAGCGAGGACATCGCCATGTTCTTGGCTGAGCACGAATAATCGCGAGTGAGGTAACCGAGTTTGAGGTAGGCGAGGCGAGTCAAGCATAAGACACAATCCAAATGACTCTCTCACCTTAAACCTTGACATCAATGTTAATGTCAAGCGTTTGCTGCCCTGATGCTGCGATAGAATACAGAGAATTCACCTACCCGTGAGTCACGCCCCATGCTAGCCACTCCTAGCTACCAAATTGTTTGGGAAAAGCTGCCTGATGATTTTCGTTTATCCAACGACCCTGTGGACAACATTAATCAGCCTCCCTTAGCGGCAGCTTTGACCGAAAGCTTGCAGATTGCCAAACGCCTACCAGATAACGCTTTAACCCCAACTAACTACGGCATCTGTGCCACAGTCAACGGCAAAATCGTGGTAAAAGCACCCGACTGGGCATACATCCCAGTGATTACCGTGCCGCGCTCAGAAGTGGTTCGCAGCTACACCCCCCGGCTCCAGGGCAAAACTCCAACACTGGTGCTAGAGTTTCTATCCGACACAGAGGGCGGCGAATATTCTGTCAAGGAAACCTACCCGCCTGGAAGATTTTTCTACTATGAACAGATTCTGCAAGTGCCTAACTATGGCATCTTTGAGCCAGAAGCCGGAACTTTAGAGCTTTACCGCCTTACGGATAAAAAACGGTATCATCTGGAATCTGCGAATGAGCAGAACCAGTTTTGGATACCCGAAATGCAGCTTTTTTTGGGAGTCTGGCAGGGAACCCGTGAAAACCGCCAAGGCTACTGGCTGCGCTGGTGGGATGAGCAGGGGAATTTACTCCTGTGGGGCACAGAACAGATAGAACGCCTAGCCGCTCAATTACGAGCCGCTGGAAT
>JBBSCL010000045.1:0-11423 GCA_038250345.1 Leptolyngbyales cyanobacterium | reverse complement strand
TTAGTCTATCAGCCAGGGGACATATTGATAGCGTTCAAACTATTACACCTGGAGAGGTATGACATCGGGCATGAGGGTATGCTATGTCCTGGCAAACTAAGCAAACTGTAGGGGCGGGTTTGACAATACAGTCCCCAACAGCATGAAGATTTCGGTAAACCCGCCCCTACTCTAAGGAGCGTGGATTAAATAAAACCGCAAACTGTGGGGGCAGGTTTGACAATACAGTCCCCAACAGGATGAAGATTTCGGCAAACCCGCCCCTGCCCAATTCTCGAACTTATTGAATTCTTATTTCTTACTGATGCTTACAGGTACTTTGTTTGTGATTAATCTGGTACGCCTGCTCTCGTTGATAACACTTAAAAGCATTACCAACATTGATTGGAAATCTCTCTGTGGTAAGAGTGATATAGGTAGCTTAGTAGACAGAATTGAAGCATAGCTTAAAAAAATCTTTGGATTTTAAGAAATTCTTCCTATCTGGTAGCTACATAATGAATAGTTTATCGTCCGAAATAATATCACAAGCCGATTGCATCTTAGTCGTTGATGACCTTGCTGATAATTCATTTCTTTTACAAACAGTCTTAGAAAGTGAGGGCTACAAAGTTGAGGTTGCTGCAAGTGGTCAGGCAGCATTAGACAAGATTGCCGAACATCCACCCGAGTTAGTTCTTTTGGATGTAATGATGCCCCAAATGAATGGCTTTGAAGTGACACGGCAAATTCGGCAAAACCCCCTTATCCCTTTTATTCCAATTCTTTTGGTAACTGGCTACAGTGGATTGATGCCTGCCGAAGGCTTTGATGCCGGAGCGGATGGTTTTGTTCGTAAACCCATTGATTTTGAGCATCTGCTGAATCAAATTAAAGCAATTTTACAGCCTAGACACTTAATTGATCCACTTATGTAGAAATGGGTTTCTTTAATAAATTTTGCCTCCAATAGTTTGAGAAAAATCGATAAAAATTTATGTCTTAGATTGACATCTAATGAATCAAACCTATCTCTCTAGTAAGAACTAATCTCATTCTTTAAAGATTACTATTCTACATAGAAGGTTAAGTATTTCATGCCAAGTGTTGCTTTCGCTTAAAGCATTAGTTGATTTATCGATATCACCTCTTCAAAAACTGAAAAACTAAGGAGCCATGATTATGAAACTCTCGAAACTATCTAAGATTGCACTGACTAGTACTGCCGCGATCGCGTTTGTTGCTCTACCTATCTCCGTTTCCGCTCAAAGCAGCAGCCCATCTGGCAGCAGTCCTTCCGGTTCTTCTAGCACAACTACTCCCAGCGGCACTCCCGGCTCAATGATGTCTCCCAGTGGATCAACAGGTGTTACGCCTAGTGATTCCACTGGCGGCACCACCTCTTCAGGAACTGAATCGGGTAACATGACTGCTCCCGGTGCTAGTACCTCCTCATACGGAACGACCAGAGACAACGACGGCTTTAACTGGGGTTGGTTAGGATTGTTGGGCTTAGCCGGATTGGTAGGACTCCGTCGTCCTAACAATGAAGTAGTCGATCGCTATGAGCCAACCACAACCACCACCCGCTCTGACATGCGCTAGATTTTCATACGCTAAATTCTTCGCTTTACAACTGGGTAGTTGTTATGGGTAAGCAAAGGAATTCTAGACTTCCTTTGCTTACCTTTTGTTCTCTTTTAGCTGTAGATATTTGATTGTCGATGGCACGAAAGGCTACTTCTTCTAAAAGGAATATTCAATATATTTCGCCCAAGCTACCACGTATAGAATGCGTGGTAGCTTGGGCATGGGTTTAATATCTGCTCACAAACATAATCAAACATAATCAAACATAACTATATGACCGTTGAGCAACCGCCCTCTGAAGCTGCGATCGCAAAAAGCAGCGACTCACTACAAATATCAACAGAGGCTACATTTCCGGTTGTGGGTATTGCAGCCTCCGCAGGTGGGCTAGCAGCCTTTAGGCAATTACTCAGTCATCTCCCTGCTGATACTGGCATGGGGTTTGTCTTGGTTCAGCATTTAGACCCACACTACAAAAGTATGCTGTCTGAGATCCTGGGGCGGGAAACCCAAATGCCGGTGTGCCAGGTAGAAGATGGCATGGTAGTAGAGCCGAACCATGTGTATGTGATTCCGCCCAATACTCAGATGAAGCTGGCGAAAGGAACACTGCACCTTACGGCTCGCGAGAAGGTGCTAGGGACTTACTTGCCGGGAGATGCACTGTTTAAATCGCTGGCGATCGAGCTTGAGCACAAAGCGATCGCGGTGGTTTTATCTGGCGGCGATGGCGATGGCTCACTCGGCTTAAAAGCGATTAAGGCAGCAGGCGGGATCACCTTTGCCCAGTGTGAAGAGACCGCCCAGTTTGACAGTATGCCCAATAAAGCAGTAGCAACTGGCGCTGTAGATTTTGTGCTGCCGCCGCAAAAAATCGCCGAAGAACTCGGCAAGCTCAGTCAACATCCCTTAATTTCAAAGCCAGTGCCGTTGGTTTCAGCACCAGAAATTAGCCCTAGCGGGGTAGATGCCCTTTCCACTATCTTTGCACTGCTGAAGTCAGCCTCTGGAGTAGATTTTGCGCTATATAAACCCACGACGCTCGATCGCCGCATTCAGCGCCGGATGCTGCTTTATAAACTAGAACAACTGGATGACTATGCCCGTTACCTGCAAGAAAATCCGGCAGAAGTTAACGCACTCTACGAAGAAATTTTGATTCATGTGACTGGGTTTTTCCGCGATACCGAAGCATTTGATCTGCTCAAAGAGCAAGTTTTTCCGATCATCACGCAAAACAAATCAGCCGAGTCTCCAGTGCGAATTTGGGTGGCGGGTTGTTCTACCGGGGAGGAGGTTTACTCGATCGCCATTTGCCTGCTGGAATTTCTTAGGCAAGACTTACGCAAATCAACTGAAATTTGCCCCCCAACCCCCAATTCTGAGGGAGCTAGAGATCAAAGTCCCCCAGAATTGGGGAATTTAGGGGGCGAGTGCGTCAGTCCTATTAGGGATCGAGCGAGTGCTCCGCCGATTCAATTTTTTGCAACCGATATTAGTCAAGCGGCAATTAATAAAGCCAGATCGGGCATCTATCCAGCCCCTCAAATGGCAGATGTTTCACTCGAACGACGAAACGCCTTCTTCATTGTTTTAGAAGACGGCAGCTATCAAATTTGTAAGGCAATCCGTGAACTCTGTGTGTTTGCCCGTCAAGACTTGAGCAGCGATCCGCCATTCTCTAACCTAGATTTGATTAGCTGCCGCAACGTGCTGATCTACATGGGCGAGACCCTGCAAAAACGATTGATGCCCATTTTTCACTACAGTCTTAAGCCAACGGGATTTTTGATGTTGGGCACCTCAGAAGGCATTGGTACATTCTCAGATCTATTTGAATTAACCAGCCGAAAGTATAAGATCCACACTAAAAAGCTTGCCAATAGCCAATCCATTTTTTCGTTTGCTACCAGTAGCTACCCCATTGCCAAAGTAGATCAGCCTAAGCCGATGACTCAAAACCCATTGGACAGCTTCGACCTTCAAAAAGAAACAGATCAATTGATCGTCGATTACTATGCTCCTGTGGGGGTGGTCGTTAACGACAAGCTAGAGATTTTGCAGATCAGAGGAGACACCAGCCCTTATTTGCAGCTTGCTCCGGGAAAAGCTAGCCTCAATTTATTTAGAACGGTGCGAGAAACGCTGCTAAAAGAGTTACATGCGGCATTTTATCAGGCACAGCAGCAGAATGTATCGGTCAAAAAGGAAAGAGTGCGGCTGAAGACGGATGATCCGCTCAGCGCGATCAATCTGATGGTGATGCCATTTAAGCTCACTGCGATCGCAGAACTCTATTTTTTGGTGTTGTTTGAAGCGGCTCCACCCGCGATCAACAGCGCGATCAACAGCGCGATCGCCCTAGATACAGCGCCAGAAAACCTGGAGCAGGAAGTGTTGCAGCTACGGCAGGCACTTGCAGCCATGACCCAAGAGCAGAGGATGACCCAAGAAAATCTGCAAGCCATGATGCAGGGGCAGGAAAATATTCACCAAGACCTCAAGGTTGCCAATGAGGAAATTTTGTCGAGCAATGAAGAGTTGCAAAGCACCAACGAAGAGCTAGAAACTGCCAAAGAGGAGATTCAGGCGACCAACGAAGAACTAAACACCATCAACGAAGAACTCCGCAGCAGCAATCTTGAGCTACATCAGGTCAACAATGATTTGACCAATCTGCTTGCCAGTATCAACGTGCCCATTTTGATGTTGGCAAGCGATTTCCGCATTCGTCGGTTTACGCCCCAAGCGCAACGGCTGTTTAATTTTATCGCTGCCGATGCTGGCAGACCCCTAAGCGACATCCGCACCAACCTCAATCTTCCTGACCTAGAAGGGTTGATAGCGGAGGTGTTGGAAACGCTGATAGTGAAAGAGCTAGAGGTGCAAACCCAAGCAGGACACTGGTATAACCTGCTGATTCGTCCTTATCGCACCACGGAAAATCGGATTGATGGCGTAGTGCTAGTGCTGATGGATATTGACGGTTTAAAGCGCGGAGCCGTTGCCCTGGAAGAATCGCGTAACTATGCAGAGGCGATCGTCGAAACGGTGCCGCTGCCGCTGATCGTGCTGGATGCTGAACTGCGGGTCAACAGCGCCAATCAGTCATTTTATCAAACCTTTCAGGTCGCACCGCCGGAAACACAGAAGACGCTGCTGTTTGACTTGGGCAACGGACAGTGGAATCTGCCCGATTTGCGATCGCGCTTAGAAAACGTGTTTGTGAACAATACCCTGCTTCAAAATTTTCAAATTACCCATAGTTTTGACCAGATTGGGCAGAAAACCATGCTGCTGAATGCCTGCAAAATCTTGCACCTGGATGACACTGAAATGCTGCTGCTGGCGATCGAAGATATTACCGAGCGACAGCAGTTTGAGGTAGAGCGATCGCAACTTTTGAGCCAAGAGCAGTTAGCCCGTCAGGAGGCAGAAACCGCCAACCACGCTAAAGATGAGTTTCTCTCTAACCTGTCCCATGAACTCCGCAATCCGCTGAATATTATGCTGGGCTGGACACAACTCCTGCGGACTCATAAGCTAGAAGAAGCGACTGTTACTCGCGCCTTAGAAGTGATCGAGCGCAGTGCTAGGGCGCAGACGCAGATGATTGAGGAGTTGCTAGATATTTCTCGAATCACCAGCGGCAAACTGCATCTCGCCACCTATCCAATTGATTTGGTGCCGATCATAACAAGGGCGATCGAGTCTGCTCAATTGGCGGCTGATGCAAAAACAATTCAACTGGTTTCTCAGCTAACGTCGGCAACCTTGATCGGCGATAGTAATCGCCTACAGCAAGTGCTGTGGAATCTACTCACCAACGCGATTAAGTTTACTCCGGCGGGTGGTCGAGTGGAAGTGACCTTGGAGCCGATGCCAACTCACGCTGAGATTCGAGTGCATGATACCGGTCAAGGAATTCGGGCAGACGTGTTGCCCTATGTGTTCGATCGCTTTCGTCAGGGTGATTCCACGACCACCAAATCAAGTCAAGGGTTGGGGTTGGGCTTGTCGATTGTGCGGCATATCGTAGAATCTCACGGCGGCACTGTGCGGGCAGAGAGTCCCGGTGTCGATCAGGGCACCACGATGATCGTGCGGTTACCTCTCGCTGCTGCGCTGCCAGAAATGCCGAAAATGCTAGCAGCAACGGCAGCCAGTGAGCTAGAGCCATCCACTACTGCGACAGATGTTGCGACCGATGGTGTGACAGATGAGCCAACACCTAAAGCGCCTTCCCTGGCAGGCTTGCAGATTTTGGCGGTGGATGATGAAGCCGATAGTCGCGAATTGATTCAATGGATGCTGTCAGATTTGGGGGCAACGGTGGTGGTGGCAGCATCGGCAAGGGAGGCGATCGCCGCCCTAACGGATACCTCCAATCAATTTGATTTGCTGCTCTCTGATATTGGGATGCCAGAGGTCGATGGTCTTTCCCTAATTCGTCAAGTGAGAGCAATGGATTCAGCAGTCAGCCAAATTCCTGCGGCTGCGCTGACTGCCTATGCCAGCGATCGCGAGTTGACGCTGGCGATCGAGGCTGGGTTTCAGGTTCATATTGCTAAACCGATTGAGCCAGTTCAACTGGCAACCATCATCGCAACTTTAGCAAACCGAGATTAGATCAAACCAAGTTGGGTGTTGCTAAACCCAAGTATGAATTGTCCTCATTTCCAGCCTTTTTTCCCTAGTGAGAAAGAAGGGAGAATCTTTTCCTCTCTCTTTTTCCCTCCATAGAGGGGCGCACTCTAATACCGATTTAAATCATGATCGCTTTAGATCATAATCGCCACGCATTTACCCCAGCGCTTCCTAAACTCCTCTTAGTAAGGCGGGGTTAGGAGGCGTTTAATCTATTATCTTTTCAAGTTAAATTAACTATAATCAAACTGGGTATGGCATGACTATTTCTCCTCAGCTAAAGACAGTATATCGACGCTTTCTAACGCTCCAGCAACAGGCTGAGGAGTTGCCAAAAAATCATCAAGTCATCTTGGCAGGAGCGTTTGAGGAGCTTCAAGCGGTTTTAGAAGAATTGCAGGCATCTGAGGAAGAAGTGCGCGCCCAAAGTGAAATGTTGGTGGAAGTCCGCCACACGATTGAGGCAGAGCGCCAGCGCTATCAGGAGCTATTTGAGTTTGCCCCCGATGGCTATTTGGTCACCGACCCGACCGGAAGAATTCAAGAAGCAAATCAAGCGATCGCCCAACTGCTGAAAGTGTCGCAGGCGTTTATGGTGGGTAAACCACTGGCGGTATTTGTTGAGCAGGGCGATCGCGCTAGATTTCACCTCAAGCTTGATGAATTAAATCAGATAGATAAAATTCAAAACTGGGAAGTTCGTCTGCGGTCACAGGTCTGTCTGCCGTTTGATGCCGCGCTGACGGTGGCTGCGGTGCGCGACTCTACAGGTCAGTTGGTTCATTTGCGGTGGTCGGTGCGCGATATTACTGAGCGCAAGCAGCTACAGCGACTTACTGAATGGCTCAACCTAGAGCTAGAAACACGAGTGCAAGAACGCACAGCCCAGTTGCAGCAAGCGTTTCACTTTGAAGCAGGTCTCAAACGAATTACCGATAAAGTGCGCGATAGCTTGGATGAAAGCCATATTTTGCAGGCGGCAGTGCAGGAGTTAACCCTCGTGCTTAGCTTAATTTGCTGCAATACCGCACTGTACGATGTTGACTTAGCCACTTCCACAGTTTGCTACGAGTTTACTGCTGAAGGCGAACCGACATCGCCCTCAACTCTCAACGAAGTAGTTTTAATGTCCACCTTGCCAGAAAACTATCGTCAGCTTTTGCAGGGAGACTATTTCCAGTTCTGTGAGATTGCTCTCTACTCCACTCGCCCCTACGCAATTCTGTCTCACCCCATTTCCGATGATCAAGACGTAGTGGGGGATGTGTGGCTGTTTAAGCAGCGGCAAGATACATTTAGCGAGTTAGAAATTCGGCTGGTGCAGCAGGTGGCAAATCAATGTGCGATCGCAATTCGGCAAGCTCGGCTCTATCAAGCGTCTCAAGTTCAAATTGAGGAATTGCGGAAACTCGATCAACTCAAAGATGATTTCCTTAGCACGGTGTCTCACGAACTGCGATCGCCCGTCGCCAATATGAAAATGGCAGTTCAAATGTTGAAAATTGCTACTCAAAAGAGTGATTCAGCATCCATAGCACCAGAAATTAGAGAAAGTCGCATCAACAAATACCTTAAAATCCTAGAGGCAGAGTGCGATCGAGAAATCAACTTGATCACTGATTTGCTCGATCTGCAAAGCTTGAAGGCAGAGCAGCAGCCTTTAATCCTAGAAAACATTGCACTACAAAAATGGCTACCCGACTTGATTGCCCCCTTTCAAACACAAACAGAAGCTCATCAGCAAACGTTAGAGCTAATCCTTGCGCCCGATTTGCCTGCTTTGATATCCCACACAGCCAGTTTAAAACGGATTCTGACAGAGCTATTAAACAATGCCTGCAAATACACCCCCCAAAATGGCAGCATTATCATCACCGCTGAAGAGCAAGCAGACTCAATGCAAATAAAAATCAGCAACACAAGCGCGGATATTTCTACGAACGACCTGTCTCACATTTTTGAAAAGTTCTACCGCATTCCCAAGTCCGACCCTTGGAAGCAAAGTGGAACTGGCTTGGGGTTGGCTCTCGTGCAACAGTTGGTCAATCAATTGAGCGGCACCATTACCGTTGAGAACCCCTCAGAACAACTTCATTTCACTATTGAGTTGCCCC
Source organism: Leptolyngbyales cyanobacterium (assembly GCA_038250345.1). Lineage (GTDB taxonomy): Bacteria > Cyanobacteriota > Cyanobacteriia > Leptolyngbyales > Leptolyngbyaceae > ULC077BIN1. The sequence goes on along the minus strand of JBBSCL010000045.1, from coordinate 3,093 downwards.
ATCAGAGATAAGTGATGGGTTTAATAGTCCCGCATCTTCAGTATTCTTCCTAACGCAGAGGCTTCGTGAACACTCTTTTACCGATTCGCGAACATTTTATCACCACAGACGGCTCACTCTATAGGTATAGAATCTTACAAATAGATTCGCCATCTAGGCAGATGTTGTAAATTCCCTAATAAAGCCAAAATTGTAATAGTTTCACACACAAAAATTAAGTTTATGCATAGCAGTCTCATAAAGCCTTCTGTACAGAGCCAAAAAGCAGCACTCAACTCTATCCTGACAAAGGCTCCTAACTACACAGAAGCAGAATGCCAGTTCACAACATTATTGGCTGTCGAAAACCTGGATAACAATCTAGAAAGCTATTCGTATATCAAGGAGTCTTTTGAAGCGACGCTAGCTGCGGCTCTGACAGTGGCTTACTATGACTCCTACAAAGCTGAATCTGCACATTTGTTTTTGCAACGTGTCCTTTATCGGATTAATCGGCTCAAGCTGTTCTGGTATGACGATTTAACTCACTACCAGAATGAGCGATCGCTCTACTTGCAAAGCATTCAACATCGCATTGAAGACGCATGGCAAGCGTGGGAACTGTCTCAGCTTAATGTTGAACAGTTGAAACAATTGGATGTTCATCAAGCACTCAGCGATCGCGCAGCCGCAGATTTAGAACCTGAACCTTCCGCAACAGGTCGATATCTCAGCCATGAGATGACCGAAGCTGGCTATCGTCGAGTTTTAGAGATTGCATCGTTGGATGGTTTGGTTGAGGCAAGTCAACTTTCGCGGACTTTGGGTGGAGTTGCGAATGAAGTTAGCTCGGTTCTCACGCGCTTAATGGTTGAAGAGTACGGTGCAGGCAAGCTATCACGCAAGCACTCTACCTACTTCACAACCATGCTCAGTGAACTGGGTATGAACATAGAACCCGAAGCTTACTTAGATCAAGTGCCGTGGGAAGTGTTAGCCACCATTAATCACAGCTTTTTGTTGTCGGAGCGGAAGCGGTTCTTCCTCCGATATGTAGGCGGATTGCTTTATACAGAAATCTCCGTTCCCTCTAGCTTTAGCCCTTACCAGGCAGCAGGAGAACGATTAGGTTTATCAAAAGAGGCGATCGCTTACTGGAGCCTGCACATTAAAGTAGATATTCTTCATGGTCGCTGGATGCTAGATGAAGTCGCGCTTCCCTTAGTCAATCAATACCCAGTAAACGCTTGGGAATTGGTGCTAGGGTACGACCAACAAAAATGGATGGGCGATCGCGCTGGAGAAGCGGTTGTTTTGGCGGCTCGTCGTGCAGAACGATAATAATAGGCGCGATGCTGCTGAATAGGCGATCGCGCCAGTTCTTTTTAAGAATTTCTAAGACCGTCAGCTTGAAAGATGCTTAAGCACCCTGTTCTGGATCTATCCCTAGTTCACGTAGCTTTTCTGCTAATTTTTCTGCTCGTTGATGTTCTTGTTCTGCTCGTTGATTTTCCTGGTTTGCCCGTTGGCGTTCTTGTTCTGCCCGTTGGCGCTCCAAGTCTGTCTGCTCTGCGCTCCACAGCAGCAAATTACCTGATTCATCCCACCAGCGTAGCCAGTTGGCTGTTTGTTTCAGGCGTTCTCCTGCCCACATTCCTAAGAATAGGCTTAGTTCTGGAATCCATACTCGTCCTTCTGCGTTTACGTCCTGAGTGACGTAACGTCCGTTTTGCAGGCAGCGTACTTCTAGACTCGATTCATAAGGATCAAAAGTGGCATAGGTTGGAACTTGCAAAATCTGCTCATAGAAATGGAGTTTGCCATAAGGTGGGGTTGAACGCACAGATAGTTCACCCCCCTCTTCGTTAGAAAGGAATTCCATCACTACTGCAACCAACTCACCCTCTAAATTAGGGGTATAACTTCGGCGAATGATGCCTTCTGCAACCGGATGTACTTGAGGAACATAGAACCAATCTGGCGCTTTGATGACGAGCTTTTTATTGACTGTTGCCACAAGCCCAAAGTTTGAGCCAATCAGCATTTCGGGTTGAATGCGTCCATTGGCTCCTAACGCATCGGTAAGAGCAGCAGCAAGGAGCGGCTGTTGAATATTTTCCACAGGGTCATCGGGTAATATGAAATCGGCAGGGAGCGCTTCCCAAGTGACGGTCGGCGCTATTTTACGGGATGGAGCTTGGAGAACCATAGGATTAACTTCACCAAAAAAGTTTTGGCGTAACGCTTTCAAGTGCCCTCAGTGTAGCAAAGTTAAGAATCCGTCCTGGATCGGATTGAGTACTTACTACGGCGTTGCTGAATCCAAATATGAATTGCCCTCATCCCCAACCCTTCTCCTTGGGGAGAAGGGAGCCAGAAGCCTTGTTCCCTCTCCATTTGGGTGAGGGCTAGGGTGAGGGGGAATTTCAGAATTCATAGACTAATTCAGCAAAGCCCTTACCACTTACAGAACTACATTTAGGATCTATGAATATTAGCTGGGGTTTCGATTAAAGCAACGTTCTGCCGCTGCCGCTGCGGGTAACGGTTTGCTGAACAAATACCCTTGCATCGCATCACAACCAATCGAGCGTAAAAACTCTTGTTGCTCTGCCGTCTCTACTCCTTCAGCAATCACGTCTAAATCTAATCCATGTGCCAAGGTGACGATCGCCTGGGTCAGGGCGGCATCTTTGTTACTGGTGGTTAAATCCTTCACAAACTCCCGATCTACTTTGAGCGTGTGTAAAGGGAAGCGTTTGAGTGTCGCGAGTGAAGAGTAGCCAGTGCCAAAGTCGTCAATAGAAATATGCACACCCATTGTCCGCAATTCATCTAACACCGCGATCGTCACATGAATATTCTGCATGGCAATGCTTTCAGTAATTTCAACCTCCAAATACCGCGCTTCTAAACCTGTTTCCGTAAGCACCCGATTAATTAATTGCGCTAGGTTTTGCTGCTGAAACTGTCGTGCTGAAAGGTTAACTGCAACCCGAATAGGAGGATACCCTGCTTCCTGCCATGCTCGATTTTGGGCACATGCCGTATACAGCACCCACTCACCGATCGCCGCAATTTGCCCGGTTTCTTCTGCTAGTGAAATAAATTGAT
>JBBSCL010000044.1:0-11474 GCA_038250345.1 Leptolyngbyales cyanobacterium | reverse complement strand
TGATACATCTGATAGCGGGCACCCGTTTCAAAAATCTCTAGGGCGCGATCGCTGAGTTGAGGACGCAGGGAATGGGTGGCAAAGGCTCCAGCGGCAACGGAAAGCCCACCAAAAATAGCAGCGATCGTCAAAAAGAGTTGGGGCATGGAAGAATAGTGAGAGTTTTTAGTTCTAAATTTTGAGTTTTGAGTTTTGAATTTTGAGTGGAATGGCTACTTTGGAACTTCACAACTCATCTTTTAGCTTTCGCTGCCAGATTCTAGCTGTTTCGTTCCTTCCAGGTTGAAGTAGTAGGAAAAGCTACCTTCTTCAGTGACGTTGTAAGCGGCGTTGAATTCTTTGGCGCGGGTATCGAGATAGGCTTTAGCAGCTTCACCTTCCAAGCCAGTTTCCATAGAAAAGCGCAGTACGGTTAGATGTCCGCTATTTTCCTGTAATAGCCGGAAAAAAGCAGCCCGGAGGCGATCGCGTTCTTCTTGCTTACTCCGCCGATTATTTGAGAACAGTAGCCAGCTACCCAGTGCGGTAGGCGGTAATCCAAACAGAAAAACGGCAGCGATCGCCCCCTCCCGACTCTCAGATGTAGCCCTAGGATTAAGTGCCTCGGCAGTTCCCAGCAAAAAAATAGGTACTCCAATACCGAGCAAAAAACCCACTGCAATTTTGGTTGACAGCTTCATCAGTTCTTCCCAATCTCTCAATCTGCTGTTATCTTAGCCGCAACTTTCAGCGATTAAGAACGAGTTGCTTCTAATAAGCGAGAAAAGTAGAAACTGGTTTTGGTCATGGCATTGCGCTCAATCTTCCAGCCCTGGCTTTCCAACATTTTCACGACTTGGGCTTCGCTGTGCAGGTAGGCGCGGGTGGCTTTGCTAGGTCCAGGGAAGAAGTCGCCAATCTTTTTTAATACGGTATAGAAAACAGTTTTGGGCGCAAAGCTGAGGATCAAGCGCGATTCTGCCAACGAACTCAGATGTTGGATCATTTCCGCCGCTTTGGCTTGAGGATAGTGAATTAACACATCCAAGCAAACAACCGTGTGATAGCGTCCGGTCAAGCCTTCTAAATCTTGTACGGCAAAGGTAAGGTTTTCTAAGGAAAGCGCCGCCGCTCGCTCTTGTGCTTCTCCCACCATTTTCTCGGAAATGTCGCTGGCAAAGATTTTCGCTCCGGCTTCTGCCAAAGGAATGCTGAGGCTACCAACCCCACAGCCCGCATCACAAATGGTTAAGTCCTTCAAATTGTCGTCTGCTTTTAGCCATGCCAGCACGGTATCCACGGTTTGTTGATGTCCCGTGCGGATGTCTAGCTGGACTTTGTTGACTTCGCCGTCGCCATAGATTCTGCGCCAGCGATCGAACCCAGTAGCGTTGAAGTATTCGCGAACAATTTTTTTGTCGTCAACTGCGGTCATAGTGGTTGTTTGTCGTGAGATTGCAATCAGATCGTACAGCAATTGGGTTTGGTGCGTTTCGCTTGCTCAACACACCAAACCAATCTCAAAATTCAAAACTCTTTAACCTTTCCCATTGCAGTTCTCCCGATTCGGATTGATGCCAGCGCAGTAGATGGGCGGGTTGACCGATGTAGTCGGCAGACAACCCGATCGCCCGTCGGGGTGCAGTGGTCGCTAGGGCGATCGCCTGTTCCACCTCGCAAATGCCCCACTTCACCAGGTTTTGTACTCCCACCAGCAGCGGCAAAGTTGTGCCAGATAGGGTGCCATCCAGCAATCGAGCCGTGCCATGAGTCACTTCAATTTGGCGAGTATCCCAGGGATAAATGCCGTCGGGCAATCCCAATGGGGATAGGGCATCGCTGACCAAGAAGACTCCCTGATCGTAGTGAGACGATCGCAGCAAAATGTCCATCATGATCGGTGAAACGTGCTGTCCATCGGCAATCAAGCCACACTGCACTTGAGGATGGGCGATCGCGGCTCCTAGCAAACCCGGTTCTCGATGGTGCAAGGGCGGCATTGCGTTAAAGGCATGAGTTACCATCGTCGCGCCCTGATCGAAGGCGTGTTGAGCTTGAGCCGCTGTTGCCAGAGAATGCCCCAAACTAACGATAATGCCCAGCGATCGCAAATAAGGAATCACTTCGCCTGTTTCATCCAGTTCAGGAGCCAATGTCATCACTTTCACCACGCTGGCATAGTCGCCTAGCACCTGTTTCACGCTATCCAACGTCAGTGGCAATAGATACTCTGCGGGGTGAGCGCCTCGTTTAGCCGGATTGAGAAACGGACCCTCTAAGTGAACGCCTAAAATGTGGGAGGAAGGGGTAGCAAGGATAGAGAGCGATCGCTGGATATTTTCCACCGAGGTGGTAACCAGGGTTGGCAAGTAGCTATCAATACCGTGCTGCCATAGAAATTGATTGATGGCTTCTAGCTTACTTGCCGTGTCAAAGCTCAAGTCAGGGAAAGCTAGCCCCAATGCCCCATTGATTTGCAGATCAATACCGCCGAAAGAAATCCAGTCGCCCAACAGATCTAAAACGAGTAAATCAGCCGGAGTAAAACTCGACTGAGGTTGCAGGGAGATAATAACTTCATCCTGAATCGTCAGTTGTTGTAACCCAACGTAGCCTGGAATACGAGCGTTAGTCAGAATTAAACGGTCAGACATTGGGCAAAGGGTGAGGAATGGCAAATGGCATAAAAAATCTACGGCATTTGCTAATAGATTTCCGCCATTCATCGGAACTTGACTGTCACTCTGGCGATTTGTATACCAATGGTATCTGTGGCGGGAATACTAAATTAAGCCTCAGAATTAAAGATTAAAATCACCTTATAAAAAATAAGAGAGAACATTTTTAAGAAATTATTGAGAGAAAGATGACTGATCGGTTTTCAATTCCATTGACGATTTATTTTTCCTAACTAATTCCTCCTAAGGAATGGAAATTAAATAAATCCGAGGTTTGGTAGGGGCGTAGCATTCGGCAGATGACTCTGCTTGAGTTGCAAGGTTTTTTGCCCGAATGCTACGCCCGTACGGAGCGTTGTCGATGTTATTTAATCCGTGATCCTAAGTGAGCGTCAATTTTTTGAACAGAGCATAGTTAATGAACAACCAGCAGACAAAGCACAATCAGAGCAACATCTTAATTGTGGACGATGTATCCGATAATGTAGACTTGCTTCGCAGAATGTTAACCCGTGGAAGGTTTAGCATTCAATCAGCCTCAAATGGCGAGACTGCTTTAGCACTGGCAGAATCTACTTTGCCTGATCTAATTTTATTGGATATTTGTATGCCTCATATGGATGGCTATGAGGTCTGCGAAAAACTCAAAACAAACCCCGCTACAAAAGATATTCCAATTATTTTTATCAGTGCCCTAGATGAATTGCCAGACAAAATCAAAGCATTCAAACTAGGTGGCGTGGACTACATTACAAAACCGTTCCATAGTACCGAAGTTGCCGCCCGTGTTGAACTGCATTTGTCTTTGCGACGGTTACAGCAGCAGCTCGAACAGCAAAATGAACGGCTGCGACAAGAGGTGCGCGATCGCTGTGCGGCTGAAACTGCTCTGCAACTCGCCAACCAAGAATTACAGCGGTTGGCACATCTAGATGGATTAACCCAAGTGGCAAATCGGCGTGGGTTTGACAACTGTTTAGCCTACGAATGGCGCAGATTGGTGCGCGAGCAGCAACCCCTTGCCTTGGTGCTGTGTGATGTGGATTGTTTCAAACGATTTAACGACACCTACGGTCACCAGGCTGGCGATGAATGTTTACGCCAAATTGCAGGTGCGATCTTGGTGGCAACCAAGCGTCCGGGAGATTTGGTTGCCCGTTATGGGGGAGAAGAGTTTGCAGTTATTTTGCCAAACACCCCCACCGAGGGCGCGTTAAAAGTTGCGAAGGATATTCAACTCGCGATCGCAGACTTAAAAATTGCTCATCAAGGATCGGTAGTTAGCCCGTTCGTCACGATTAGCATTGGCGTTGCGGTGATCACTCCCCTTGCCGATGTCTCGTCGATTCACCTCGTGACGGCGGCAGATCGGGCACTCTATCGGGCAAAAGCTGAAGGGCGCGATCTCGTCGTTTTAGAAGAAAGTATTTTTAAAGGCAGTATGCCGTTTCGTAACGAATCCAGCATTTTGGGTCAAGTCAGGGAAGCAAGGAACGAGTAAGGAATAATAAAGGTGAAGGTAGGGACTGCGATCGCGCAAGCGCGACGAAAGTTGTGCGCCCGATTGATTTGCCCTTTAAGATTTTTTGCCCTTTAAACACGCCTGATGAAATTCCCTTCCTCAAGTTTTCGCACCCTGTTTACGCTTACTTATTATTTACTTCCACTTGTGCTAGTTGGCTACCTCTGTTCACCCTCCGCAGTGCTGGCGGGCACCTTGACCGAGCGTATTGCTGCCTTTCCTGAGTGGAACGACAAACCCACTGTGCAAACCGTTAAAGGTGATTTAATCTACCCAGATTGGATGGTGGGCACCTGGACAATGACCAGCACCTTAGTCGATATGGTTGCGCCGCTGGCACCGGAAGTGACCACTCCAGGATTTGAGGGCAATCGAGATTTTTTGAACACGCCCGTGATTTGCCAGGTGCGGTTTGTGCCGAATAACATTTTGGAACGCAATAAAGCGATTGTTCCATTCCTGTCTCTGCCGATCAAATCTCTCACCAAAGCGCTAGTGGTGTCCGATCGCGCGTTCAACGGATTGAGCCTAGCCAAAGCTTATTTGGGCGATCGCGTGTTTCGCGTTTGGGTAGATTCCCGCGACCCCAATCGCATGACCACAAAATTTCGGGATAACCGAAAGTTGTTTTCCTTTGCCATTGGGCGCAGCGTCGAACAGCCCGATCCAGAGCATTTCATTGCCTCAGAGCTATTTCAGCAGTTTTTTCAAGCGCCCGAAAAACCTTACAAAAATCAGGTGGAAACGACCACAGCTTACACTCATCAGCCTGATGGCACTGTGACCGCTGATCAATTTACGGCAGTTTATCTCAATCCGCCTCACCCCAAGGCTTTTGTGGCAGGCGATCGCCCAGTTGCGCTCTATCGCTACAGGCTACGATTCACGAAATAGCGCGATGAAATGGGTTTCTCTCTTATGAAGTTTTCTCGGTGAACTCAACAGGCGCTTTCGTGGTTCATTGCCTTGAGTAATGCTGCCAATGCTTGATCTTCAGATTGATTCACCTGACGATCCATCATGGCAAGACTGACTGCTTTGGGGAGGGCGATCGCGGCAACATCCGCATCCAACCCATCGACTAAATCATCTAGCGATTGGGGCACTTTCAACGCCGATCGCACCCCTAGCAACGTGGGTTCATCAAAGCCGATCGCTTCTAGTTGAGGCTGCAACTGTTCCCATATGATCGGCTGCCCTGGACTGCCAACCTGGATTAAGTAAGCTAGTAATCGTTGTAGAGTACTTTGCTGATGAGTTGTAAATTGAATGATGCTCGATAATGCGCTATCGTCGGGCGAGGAGTTATCTAAGTTGTTAACAATTTTTTGCCAATCACAGGTGTCACAAGCTTCGGGTTTATCTACTGTGAGACAGAGATGAATTTTGCCATTCGCTGTTTTCAATTGCTCAACTTGCGCATGAACGCCTAAAAAACTGAGCCATTGAGCCACGGTTGAAATCAGCACCGAACGAGTTGCACGGCTATTTGCCAGCAGTCGAACTTGAGTTTGAACCATTGGGCGAACAATATGTGACAACATAGCGTGCTGAAACTTAACAACCTAAATATGCCTTTTAGAATATAGGAGTTTTCGCGATCGCAGCCAGAATATGTGAGTCCCCTAACAAAGCTATCCTCTAGCGCCTAGCCCTTCCACCTTCGATTCTAGCGACTTCAAAAATTCGGTATTCACACCCGATTCTCGCGTCAGAGCGACTTTGCCAGTCCGGGCAATTTCTCGCAGCCCAAATTTGTTTAGCACCTGAACGATCGCCACCATTTTGCCCGGATCGCCCACCACCTCAAGGGTTAATGAGTCTTCAGCAACATCCACTACCCGCGCCCGAAAAATTTGCGCTAGTTCAAGCACTTCGGAGCGGTTAGCGCTGCTAGCATTCACCTTCATCAGCATCAGTTCCCGCTCGACACAGGGAACTTCAGTGATGTCCTGCACTTTAAGCACATTGATCAGCTTGTAAAGTTGCTTGGTCAGTTGTTCAATAATTTGGTCGTCTCCAGGCACTACCATCGTGATTCGAGAGATGCCCAGTTGCTCGGCGGGTCCCACTGCCAAGCTTTCGATGTTAAATCCGCGCCGCGCAAATAGACCGGCGATTCGGGTTAAAACACCTGCTTCATCTTCAACTAAAACGGATAATGTATGTTTCATGACGATATGCGACCCATCTCAACAAAAGATGGTGAAATTTTAGAGTCTAGCCAAAAACTTTTGTGATGGAGTCCGATCTAAACTCGGAGTTTTAGATCCATACTCACAGTTAGTCTCCCATTTTATCGTGGAGTGTTGGGTATTCATGCGCTATGTGAACAGCCGATGATTTTCCAGGCAGTGCCGCTTAACGTGCGATCGCGTTCAAAATCTTTAGAGTAAGCTTATAAAAGTTGCTTCTAAGGAATATCTGCAAATCTAGGCGAGTATAGAACTGTTGCAACAAACAATCAGTCGGCAATGGCAAAAGACCCGTAGACATCAGCTATTTGCATGATTCAGACGGCATACTTACTAACAAAGATTAAGTAAAACGGCGAAATCGCTTTCTCCGACGGGCGATCTCCTTACGTTTCTCCTTTTCGATCGGTGTTTCAAAATGGCGATTTTTTCGCATATCTTGAAAAATACCCGCTTTTGCAACTTGGCGTTTGAATCGACGGAGTGCCGACTCAAGCCCTTCGTTCTCGCCCACAACCACTTGAGTCATGCTGCTACCTCTTTGAAAGTGAAATTAAACTAGGCAAATGAACTGAAATGGACTCCGCAACGCAAATGAACTTTCATCGTTTCAGCCCTTTGATCTGCCCAACAGCAGAGCATTTTTTGTAATAAAAATAGATGAGAGGTTGAATCAGAACCGCTGCAAAACTCAAATCTTTAACTTATAGAAGTTACCCCATTGCTGGTGATCATCGCTCGGTTAGTATCGGCGATCGCGACCACCAAAGCTATCTCTTCCACCTGCGGGACGATCTTCCCGTGGCTTTGCCTTGTTTACCTTCAAGGCGCGCCCCATCCACTCTGCGCCATCCAACGCTTCGATTATTGCCGTTTCCTCGGCATCAGAAGACATTTCTACAAATGCAAAACCGCGCATACGCCCCGTTTCTCGATCTTTGGGTAATTGTACGCTTATCACCTTTCCATGCTCCGAGAAAGTTTCTTTAATATTCTCTTCGGTGACTTGAAAGGACAAATTGCCAACGTAAACAGACATAACGAGTCTCCGATTAGCGAGAGAAATAAGGGGTTAAATCCAGGAAATTATCTACCCGCTTCAAGCAAGGCAAACTGTCCCAAAAATAAATCATTGCTCGGATGAGCATACCATAAGATGCAAGCGAGGCACATCTTTTAGACAGCGGCACAGAGTAAATGAAAGAGCTTTAGCGACTTGCTGCGCCCCTTAATCGCTAAGGCTGTGTTGAGAAACAGCAATCCCACCTTAATAAGGCTTACGCATAAACCGAATTAATCAACCAGACTCTGCCCTTCGAGCATCCAAAAGTACTTCCAGAAAATTACGGACACTAACGTAGCAACTATAAATTTACGATGAAGCTACAAAGGCATAGTAATCGATTAAGCGAGTATCTAAATAACAGTAAAAATGCCCTCGCATAATAGCTTTCAAGTCACTCTAGGCACTGCTTGGTATTGGACATTACATCAGGTTTACGTGAAGATTTATAGAAGCATTAATGTTTTTTGAATAAATATACCTAGGGTGGTGATTATATCAGTAAGAGCACATAGAACGCTGTTACAGGTTTTCCAGTGCTGCTTATGGATACGTATGGTTGGGCATCTTAATTCATTTATCACGCACTAAATCACTTATGAACATTAAATTCTTTGGAGCGATCGCCGCGATCGCTACCACCACAGCGATCGCAATGCCAGCATCGGCGGCAACTCTCACCCCCGTCAATCTAGAGCTATCGCTCTTGGTCGATGTTTCCGGCAGCATAAGCTCTCAGGAATATGCGCTGCAAACTGGTGGCTACAAACAGGCATTCACCAACTTATCCTCCAAATTTGGCGCAGGCAGCTTTGGGGCTGTGGCGGTTAATTTCATTGAATGGTCGGGCGCAACCCAGCAAAAGCAATCGATCCCCTGGACATTGCTGAATAGTCAAGCGAGTGCTATTCAGTTTGCTAACACCATTGGTAGCCTTGTCAGACCTTTTGGCGGTAATACGGCACCTGGTTCTGCCATTCAATTTGCTACGCCCCTGTTCAGCACCAATGAGTATGATGGCAAGCGCTGGGTAATTGATGTATCGGGTGATGGTGCAGAGAATGCTGGGGTTTCGACGAGTCAAGCTAGAAACAATGCTCTAGCCGCAGGGGTAGATACCATCAATGGGGTAGCTATTTCGGTAGGTAATTCTAACTCGTTGAAGTCTTGGTACGAACAAAATGTTCAGGGTGGGTCAGGCTCATTTGTGCTGGCGGCTAATGGTTTTGAGGATTTTGGTCGTGCGATTGAGGTGAAACTCGGTCTCGAACTAGCGATACCACCAGTGGACAATGTGCCCGCACCACCAGTGGACAATGTGCCCACATCGCCAGCAGAAGCTGTGCCCGAACCCACTACGATGCTGGGAATTGCTCTTGCTGGGAGCGGTCTAGCTTATTTCAAGCGCCGTAGAGCATCTGTGTAGTCATTCAACCATATGGGGGTGGGCAATGCCCACCCTACTTGGACTGGATAAGGGAATCCTAGCTACGCCTTTCGAGCCATGCTTTCATCTTGCCGGGATTGAGCAACCCAAGTGGATCGACCCTTTCCTTAAAGTTCAAATGCTGAATATCAACAGTCTTTCTGCCGCCTTCTTCCAAAATGTAGGTGTGTGGATTGAAGATATAGGCATCGACCGATTCGTGATACTCCATGATTTCCTGGAGGCGATCGCGCGTTGTGTAGCGCACCACCTGCAAGCCAACCGGACGAATTACTCCACCCACTCGAATAAATTCCAGGTGCATCATCACTTCATCCCCATAATGATGATACAAATGCTCAAGTACCTTAAGCGCTTGATCATCAGGAAACAGCGTTTGCAGATAGGTCAAAGTCGGATCAAAGCTACGAGCGTGGAGCGTGGTGTGGTTCCAGGAATATTCCACCAGCGTGATGCCTTTGCTTGCCTCCTGCGCCGATTTTTGATAGCAAACTTCGCCGCCAAATTCTCTCACCAGTTCTGCAAACGGCTCTAGGCTGCATTCTGCGATTAAAACCATTGCCACATGGCTACCCGTGGAAATATTGCCCTTTAAAGCGGCAAAGTAAGTCGGCAACGGGTCGGCACAGATGCACACCATTTTTTTGATGATGCCGTCGCTGTTGCCTAATGCCTGCCCAAATCTGGCGCTGGTCATGAAATCGCCAAAGGCAACGATCGCCTCTGCCCACGCGTAAGCTGGCGCTAAGGGAATTTCTAACTCGGTAATAATGCCATTGGTGCCCCAAGCGTGAGCCACTTTATAGACATCGTCGCCTCGGAGTTCCACGACTTTAGGTTCCTCTTCCATGGTGACAACCCGCAGCGCCAAGAGATTTCCGCGATCGCGCAACTGTCCATAAGTCACCGAGCCAACGCCGCCACTGCCGCCACCAATAAACCCACCAATCGTTGCTTTACGATAAGTAGAAGGAAACATGCGAATTTCCCAGCCGCTTTCCCGCGTGTGGTTATCGATCGCCGCCAGCTTGGCTCCCGGCTCCACACAGGCAATCCCCGGTTTCACCCATTTCACCTGCTGCATTCCAGATACATCCAGAATCACACCGCCTGCTAAGGGTACACACTGCCCATAATTTCCTGTGCCTGCACCTCTTACAGTTAGAGGAATCTTATGCTTGACGCAGGCTTTCGCCACTCGCAGCACCTCTGCCTCACTCGTGACTTTGACAACAATATCCCCCCGCTTATCGCCCAGAGCCTCTTGCAAAAGCGGACTGTAGGTGTAGTAATCCTGAGACAACTTGCTGACTTGAACCACATCGGTGACGATCGCTAAACCTGCTAGTTCAGCGATCAAACTTTCCAGGTCATATTGGGGTGGGTCAAACATCATTGCAGGCTCTCACAGGTCAGTGGATATACAGGCACTAGCGTTGCTGAATCTGGGCATGAAATCGCAGAGGCAAAATGTCTTATAGCGAACCGTTCCTCACAGCGAAGGTAGGCACAGGTTGCTACATCCATCAGGGAAATCATGGCTGCCTTCAGTCACGTCAAACATTACAGCATCTTAACATCTCTGTTTGGCGGAAATAATCACGCGATGTGCGACTTTCCCGCAGGGTGGGCTGACTTTAGCTGCACATCAGGTTTTCCATTTGTAGACTATTCCAGGCTATCTGGGTCGATGCCTAATAATTTCAAGCGTTCTGCCAACTGGTTTGCTCTTGCTTCTGCCTGGTCTGCGCGGTGCTGTTCTTGGTTTGCACGCTGTTGTTCTTGGTTTGCACGCTGTTGTTCTTGGTTTGCACGCTGTTGTTCTTGAGTCAGACGTTGGGCAATTTCAACATAGCTAGTAAATCGCTCTCCATCAGGGCGAATAATTTGCAATTCCTCGCCAGAGAGATCAAACCGAATGCCTAACCTGGGGCTAACCCAGTCGTGCAAGGGGTTGATCACTGCCAACTGGGTTCCAGTCCGCAGCCATCCGCTAAAATCATTGCGGTCAGGATCGTATAAATAATATTCTTCAACGCCATAGCGATCGTAAAAAGTTAGCTTTTCATCCATCTCAGTTTGGCGATTTCCTGGAGAACGCACCTCAAATACCACTTGAGGTGCTATGTCGCCCTCTTGCCATTGCTGGTAAGAACCCCGATGTCCTTTGGGTCTGCCGATCGCAACTAACACATCAGGCGCGGCAGCAACGCGATTGCTACCCTGAACCGGATACCAAAGCAGATCTGCTGCAATAAATACCATTAAATCTTCTTGAAATAACCATTCCAAGCCTTCTTTAATCAACACAATCCAGAGATATTGTCGAGTGTTGTCTGCCATGGGCTTACCGTCACTCTCTGGATAAAAAACTTCTGATTGCTCTGATTGGGGCGATCGCAGTTGAACCATACGCACCAGCCTTATGAATAAAACCTAACTTCAGTCTAATCTTCTTCCTCTTCGCCATTCAATTCATCTGTAGTCCACCTTAAAGTTCGGTGATGATTTTGAAATAGCTCTTTAATATAGGAGGTGAAATAAAAGGAAATGAATTTTGGCAAAAGTAGCGATCGCTAGCGCCAAAATC
>JBBSCL010000043.1:0-11545 GCA_038250345.1 Leptolyngbyales cyanobacterium | reverse complement strand
GAGGAATATCGACCGCAGTTGGAGAAGGCGTTAGCGGCAGTTAAAGTTTTAGAAACCGCTGCACCCGATTCAGAAGAATTTAGTGATGCATTGGCAGAGTTGCACGTTGGCGCGACGGTATTGGAACCTTACTCAGAAGGAATGGCGATCGCGATCGATGAGTTTACGGAAGACCAGCCCGCTTGAAGGCATCGTCACTCAGCCAAATAATTAGCTAAATAGGTAGTGCTTTTTGACATCGCTGAGGATATTCCAGGTGCAAGCCATGCCTGCCGGAAAGACGACCAAATCGCCCTTGCCCATGCTCACAGGTTGCCTAGCCCTAGGTGTAACGATGACTTCTCCTGACAAAAAATAGCAGGTTTCCGAATTACCGTAATACCAAGGAATTTTAGAGACTTCTTTCGTCCAAATATCCCAATCGAAAACGCCCAGCAGTTCCAAACGTTTTTGGCTAGGGTTGTGTTCTACTTTGATGTTCATAAATGTGGTCAAGAGTCCGATTCTAAATTGTAGCGGTGAAGCAGAGTGACGATGAAGGATGCAGCGATCGCGCGGGTAGGTTGCGCGTTAACCGACTGCTGCCAACCTTGAACGAGGTGGGGCGATCGCCACAGTTCCAAATGCTCCACGGCTGGATCGGCATAAAAACTTGACTCTCCGGCACCTAACAGCGCTGAACTCCAGTGGGTAAAGTGGTCGTGACTCAGCCGATGGATCGGAAAATCTCCCCACAGAGGGACACCCCAACCATCTAAGGCGATGAATACTTGAATGGTGCCGCCGATCGCCTGCCAACCCTGCGCTGCTGCGATCGCGCCCACCACTCCTGCACTGAAGGCAATGATAGCGATCGGGGTTTGCAAGCCTGTTTGATTCAACTGTTGATGCATCCAGTGCAGAATGTCTAGTACAGAGTAGGCTGGATAGCGATCGGTAGGAAAGACCAACCATGAAAACCTGTTGATAGCTGTAACAGATGCCAACCCTTGGATAAAATATTCTGTTAGGTGCGGTTCATGCACTCCCGGACATACTACAACCTGCATTTTCACCTTTTCGTTTCTGAATGTTTAATGCAATCTGCTATTTACTGCGATTGTCGCTCATCCCCCCCATAGGGATGTTAGCCTATAGGGAATAGCAGAATCTTACTGGTTATATCTTTAGACTAAACCGTTTAGTATAGATTTTTAAGCTAATACATTTTCTGTTTGACTTACCGAGGAATTTTACGTGGTCGCTACTTCTGATAAAATCCAAACTTTGCCTACCTCAACTGCCCAAAGCCGCGTTGCTGTCTTGCTGATGGGCTATGGCGAAGTGGAAAGCTACGAAGACTTTGCCAATTATAATGAGCAGGCATTAAACCTGTTAACCGCAAAGTTTGCTCCCGTGCCGACCTGGATTTATCCGCCGTTGGCAAAGCTGCTGGCAATGTTTGATTTGCACGAGTGGGGACATCAGCATGGCAACTTCATTTCTCCTCACAATGCCATTTTCGAGCGGCAGCGTGTGGGCATTGAGCAGAATTTGCAGGAACGTTGGGGCGATCGCGTCAAAGTGTTCAAAGCATTTAACTTCTGTGCGCCATTCTTGCCAGAGCAAGTATTAACCCAGGTTAAAGCAGAAGGCTTTGATAAACTGCTGATCTATCCACTGTTGGTGGTCGATTCGATCTTCACCAGCGGCATTGCTGTCGAGCAGGTGAACCAAGCATTGGAAAATTTGGCGGACAAGGGTGAACATTGGGTCAAAGGCACTCGCTACATTCCATCGTTTTACAATCAGCCAGCCTACATCGACCTGATGGCGCAACTGGTCGAAGACAAAATTCAGGCAGAACTGGCTCAGTCATACTTGCCCTCTCAGATTGGCATTGTGCTGATGAACCACGGCTGTCCCCACAAGGCAAAAGGCTTTACGTCGGGAATTGATGAAAGTCAGACAATGTATGAACTGGTGCGCGATCGCCTGATCTATCGCTACCCGCTAATTTCCGTCGGCTGGCTCAACCACCAAACGCCGCTGATTGAATGGACACAGCCTAACGCTGATCTAGCTGCACGAAACTTGATGGCAGTAGGGGCTAAAGCGCTGGTCTTCATGCCGATCGGGTTTGCCACCGAAAACCACGAAACCCTGCTAGATGTCGCCCACATCATTGAGGCGATTAGTCTCAAATACCTGAATGGCACCTATGTGCAAATGGATTGCGTGAACGACAACCCCAAATTTCTCGACATGATCGCCGATTGGGCAAACCCTCAAATTGAGGCGCTGTTTGAAGAGGAAGCGATCGCGGTCAACCCCAGCCTAGCGCCTGCTCACATCCCTCATGATCATGGACATCATCACGGGCACGACCACGGACACGGGCACAGCCACGATCACTAACATCAATCCTGAGACTTGAGGCTTGAGAAATAGATTGTGACTTAAAAGGATGACATCACTTTGGTGTCATCCTTTTGACTGGTGAATCTCAAACCCTTTTAGTCGTTCTAGCGGCTCGTATTCGACCAATACCTCGGCAACGTTAGCATGGGGCGGTCCTTGATGGCACCACTGGATCACGTCTTCCACGGCGGCGCGATCGCCTTCAAACACAGCTTCTACCCGCCCATCGGGCACATTTTTGACCCAGCCAGCCAACCCATTCAGCACAGCAACATCTTGAGTCGAGAAGCGATAGCCCACTCCCTGCACTCGTCCAGAAATCCATAGATGGGCACGAACTAATTCCATACGCAGGTTAAAAGCTAAGGCTAAAGGATTTGATGCAAGACAGGGGAAATATGCAACTATTTTGAAAGCCACTTTTCGTTTCTAGAATTCTAGAGGCTACTCAAAACTATCACTCAACGCTTTAATCGTTATGCCTGACCTCCCCACATTGTCAACCGCCACTGTTTGGGCAATTCTCAAAGACGAAATCGATGATGCTACAGCAAATCGTTTGGTGTGGCGCTGTTTGGGCTATCAGCAAAATGAAACAACGGGTGAATGGGATGCGAGTTTGGTTGCTTTGGATTGGCAAGAACTTTATCCTGAACCGCCGGATTTTATCGAAAATCGTCCGCCTACGGTGAAGCTAACGCGATCGATTCCCGCAGAAAATAAACAGTTGCTTAAAGAGAAACTTGGCTTTCAAGGCTACACCGTGAGCGAACTGGTGCCTCGCAAAACTCGCCGTGCCACGATCGCCAATTGGCTGCTCAGCTATATGCAAATCCACGCGATCGCCGATTAATTACATTCAGCAATCCCATTCTGCGACGGTGCTTTCGGCTATGATCCAACTATGAATCAGTATTTTGCAACGGTTGCGCGTGGGCTGGAGGAGCTTGCAGCTAAAGAGTTAGAGCAACTGGGCGCTCATGCCGTCGAGCCAGGTTTTTGTGGAGCTTCCTTTAAGGGCGATCGCGCCTTGCTCTATCGCGTCAATCTCTGGGCGAGGCTGCCCTTCCGCATCTTATTCAAGCTGGGCGAGTTTCCCTGCCGGGATGCGGACGAACTTTATAGCGGGATTCAAACGATTGATTGGTCAGTTTATCTCACGCCAGATCTCACGCTGGCGGTGAATGCCACGGGCAAAAGTGAGCAGTTGAATCATACTCATTTCACAGCGCTTCAGGTTAAAACGGCGATCGTGGAGCAGCAGCAAGAAACGCTGGGCGATCGCTCGGATGTTGAACTGCAAAACCCCGATGTGCAGATCAGCATCCATCTCGATCGCGACGTGTGTAGCGTGAGCCTTGATAGTTCTGGCAAGAGCCTGCACCGTCGCGGCTACCGTCCTGCTGTGGGTGCAGCGCCTTTAAAGGAATCGTTGGCGGCAGCTTTGATTCAACTTTCAGGCTGGCAGCCCGATCAAATGTTTTACGATCCGCTGTGTGGATCTGGCACCTTACCCTTAGAAGCTAGCTTAAAAGCGCTCAATATTGCGCCCGGTCTGTTTCGAGAACAGTTTGGGTTTGAAACTTGGCTGGATGCTGATCCAGCGCTTTTACAACAACTGATTCAAGAGGCAGAAGAGAGCCAACGAGACAGCCTGCTTGCGCCGATTTGGGGCAGCGATCGCGATCAAAATGTGATTGAGCAAGCGATCGCCAATGCGACGAACTGCGGTGTACTCAATCACGTCTACTTCGCTCAAATCGACCTTGCAGATGTGGTTGCCCCCGCAGACAGCGGTGTTTTATTCTGCAATCCACCCTATGGCGAACGGCTAGGACGAGACAGCGATTTGGGAGCGTTCTACAAACAGTTAGGCGATGTGCTAAAACACCGTTTCAAAGGGTGGACGGCGTTTGTGTTAAGTGGCAACAAAGAGCTTTCGCAGGCGATCGGGCTGAAATCGTCTCAACGGATGGCGGTATATAATGGTGCGTTGCCCTGTCAGTTGATGAAATACGAACTGTACTGATCGGGAAGTCAACAGGCAAAAGGTAAAAGGTATTTACGTACTTAACTCAACGCTCTTCAAGTTTCTGATTTTACACCGTTTAAAAATGAATCATGTTTAGTAGAGATGTTTTGGTTTTGTGCTTAAATTTTAAGTACAAAACTTGTAAACCGCTATGACTGACAGTCAAAAGCCTGGTCTTTTTGGAATTAATTACTCAAATCGGGATTTTACCCAAAAAGAGGTTTGGGGTAAAAACCAATTTAATTCATCGTTCCCAACAGCTTTGGCAGTATTTTTGGAATGTCAAGGATTTGAGAATGTTTATTTGAAGCTTGACAGAAATCTTGAGACGTATCACAGCAGCATTAGCACGACACATCTTTATGGTTTTGATGTATTATCCGAGAATATTTTTTACTCGTTTGAAAGTCAATATTCGCCGTTTCAGCAGCTAGTAATAGGCGATTTTCCAAGGATTGATCTAGTAACGTTAAGTAGAATAGATAAGTCTTGTCTAAAAGGAATCGAAATTAAGTTGACAGCGCTCCCAGATCATACAACCTGCGATTTAGGAGATGATAGATTCGGCTGTGAGCTTGTGATTAGACCCGACACAATCGTTTACTTGGCTTGCAGTATTGCTAGACACTTTCAAGACAGCTTAGAAGACTTAATCGCTTTAATTGGAGATGGCTTTGACGCAATTGAAGACTGGAAGGAAGGAGTAAACATTCTTTCTTCTGTATCTAAAATAAGTGCCGCTATTGATAGAATAATACTTTTTATTCTTGATATGCAAGAACCTTTAGTAATGCAGCCCATATGGAAAACAGAAGGTAAAAGTCCTAGACTTGCTGAGAATTGTCTAGACATTTTTGTTTGGAGCAATCTAGCTTTTGCCCAGCTATTTTTGAATGTTGCAAGAAGAGAAATAGCTATACAAAAAAAGATAAGTCGTCAGGTAAGAACCGTTGTTTGGCTTTTTAAGATGCTCTACGACTTTAGCCTAAATGGTCAAATAAATCATGGTGTAATCATCGACGGACTGTCGTATGACAATGATAATGACAAGGCTTTTGCTGTGAGCGGAAGGTTAACGCACAAATACATGAAGAGCGACATTTTGACACGTCCAAGAATCACCAAAACGCAGATAAAAGAAATTATTCTTGGTGGAGGACAGAACTTATTAAGTCCTGAAAGACGTTTTGATGCAATTATTTTTAATTCGCCTGACCTTTTTGAATAACTATGAGAACGATTGATTTATTTTCTGGATGCGGTGGGCTTTCATTAGGATTTGAAACAGCAGGTTTTGAAATTGTTTCAGCCTTTGACAAATGGAAAGAGGCTTGTAATGTTTATACTGATAATTTTACTCACCCTATTTTTCAAATCGACTTGTCAGACGTTGAAGATGTAGGACAATTCAAAGAATGGAAGCCAGACATAATTATTGGTAGTCCCCCATGCCAAGATTTTTCAAGTGCCGGAAAAAGAGATGAATCTCTTGGACGCGCAGATTTGACAATTTCATACGCAAGAATAGTTTCTAAAGTAAAACCTGAATGGTTTCTAATGGAAAATGTTGAGCGAATAAGAAAAAGTCGAGTGCTGCAAGAAGCTTTTTTGATACTTAAAAAAAGTGGTTACGGGTTGAGTTCTGTTGTTTTAGATGCCAGCTATTGTGGTGTTCCTCAAACTCGAAAGAGATTCATACTTCTAGGGCATTTGTATTCAAGCGATGGATTTATCGACGAGTATTATGTTAGAAATCAGGCTAACACTCCAATGACAGTCTACGATTATTTAGGTGTGAAGTTAGGTTGTGAGTTCTATTATCGACATCCGAGAAGTTATGCAAGAAGGGGGATTTTCAGTATTTATGAACCTAGTCCAACTATTCGAGGGGTAAATAGACCTATTCCAAAAAATTACAAGAGACATGAAGGAGATCCTTGCGACCCGAAAGATGCTCGTCCTTTAACTACACAGGAAAGAAGCTATCTTCAGACTTTTCCAGAAGACTTCAAATGGACTGGGACGAAAACATCTATGGAGCAGATGATTGGTAATGCAGTGCCTGTTAGGCTTGGGAAATATATTGCAGACTGTCTCTCTCAGTATGTGAGAGATGGCACTAGTGAGAAAAGAGGCATAGGCAAGAGACAGTTGGAACTTTTTGAAATATAGATGCCAAGGGCAAAAGGTAAAAGGCAAGGGAGAGGAGTAGCCCTTTTACTGACAAGTACAGTAGTTATAGGTTGTAGAACTTTATATCTAACTATCTAACGTCCCTACAGGGTAGGAACTTTAATTTCTGACTATGTTGCGACTCACTGAAATAAAACTGCCGCTTGACCATTCTGAGGATGCGATCGCGAGTGCCATTCTTAAAAAGCTGCAAATTGCTCCCGCAGATTTGCTAAGTTACTCCATTTTTAAACGCAGCTACGATGCCCGTAAAAAGGACGCGATCGTGCTGGTTTACATTGTGGATGTGGAGACGACCCAAGACAAAAGTCTGCTTCAGCGGTTTAAAAAAGATCCGCATATCATTCCCACGCCGGATATGAGCTATCGCATGGTGGCGCAGGCTCCTGACACGCTGGCAAATCGCCCAATTGTAATTGGCACGGGACCTTGCGGGATGTTTGCTGGATTGCTGCTGGCGCAAATGGGGTTTCGTCCGATTTTGTTAGAACGTGGGAAGGCGGTACGCGATCGCACCGTTGATACGTTTGCATTTTGGAAAAAGAAAGACGAGTTAAACCCAGAATCAAACGCGCAGTTTGGCGAAGGCGGAGCAGGCACCTTTTCAGACGGCAAACTCTACAGTCAGGTGAAAGATTCCAACCATTATGGGCGCAAGGTACTCACCGAACTGGTTCAGTCAGGCGCTTCACCAGAGATTTTGTATATCAACAAACCGCACATCGGCACCTTCAAACTGGTCGGCATTGTTCAAAGTATCCGCGCCAGAATTGAGGCTTTGGGCGGCGAAATTCGCTTTCAAAGTCGAGTCGAAGACCTCCACATTGAAGCGGGACAGGTGCAAGGAGTCACCCTTGCCAGCGGCGAGTATATTGCCAGCAACCATATTGTGATAGCAGTGGGTCACAGTGCCCGCGATACCTTTCAAATGCTGTTCGATCGCGGCGTTTACATCGAAGCAAAACCCTTTTCAATCGGCTTTCGGGTCGAACATCCACAAACCCTGATTGATCGCTGTCGGTTTGGCGATCGCTCTGGTCACAAGCTGCTGGGTGCTGCTGATTACAAACTGGTACATCATTGCCAGAATGGTCGTTCGGTTTATAGCTTTTGTATGTGTCCGGGTGGTCTGGTGGTCGCCGCCGCCTCAGAGCCAGGACGGCTTGTGACCAATGGGATGAGCCAATACTCTCGAAATGAGCGCAATGCCAATAGCGCGATCGTGGTGGGGATCACGCCCGACGACTATCCGGGGCATCCCTTAGCCGGAATTGCCTTGCAGCGTCGCTTAGAAGAACGCGCGTTTGAATTGGGCGGTCGCACCTATGACGCACCGGGGCAGCTAGTGGGCGACTTTCTCGCCGATCGCCCTTCCAATACATTGGGCACCGTGCAGCCGTCCTATACGCCTGGAGTGCAGTTAGGTGATTTGAGCCTAAGCTTACCTGACTACGCGATCGCCGCAATTCGTGAGGCACTGCCTGCATTCGACAAGCAAATCAATGGTTTTGCCATGCCGGATGCGGTGCTTACAGGGGTCGAAACGCGCACCTCATCCCCCATTCGGATTAAGCGCAAAGAGGATTATCAAAGCCTGAATACAAAAGGGCTATATCCGGCGGGTGAAGGCGCTGGCTATGCAGGCGGAATCCTTTCGGCTGGCATTGATGGCATTAAGGTGGCGGAGGCAGTGGCGCTGAATATGTTGCAATGATCGCGGTAAGGTTTCACTGCGATCGCGATCGGTTGCGTCCGAGTCAGCCTGATGACGACCTAGCCGAGAGGTTGCATTATTTATTCCGCTCAACCAATTCCCTTGAATGTCGAGCGGAATTGTTATTCAACTACGCTCACAATCCCAGTAGTTCATCCAGTTCGTTTAGAGCGTCGCAGCTAGAAGCAGAGGATGCAACCATTACAGAGGCGATCGCCCCAACCGATGCAGCCCGTTCGCGCTGTGCCCGTCGCCCTAAATATTCATCGGCATAGCGACGAAACACCGCCTCAACCGCTGCCCGTGAGTTTTTCAGCCCCCATTCTTGGGCGATAACTTCCGCTTTTTCTAGCACATCCTGGCTGAGTCTTATCTTGTTGTCATACATAGCTGTAAGCCCTCTGGAAGTGGATACAAACCGCGCACATTGGCAAATTGGGGATCAGGGATAATGGCGAACAGCTTGCGTCCTGCCAAGCGCTCAGTGATCAGATGAGAACCGCCCCCGGTGACCAAAAACCGCGTCACCCGTGACATGTAAGGCGTATACTGTGCCTTGATCGTTTGGAAAATGCCCCGAAACCAAGGATCAAGGTATTCTTCTAGCCAGGGCGACCAGGATAAGCCCGTATCGGCGTAGGCATGTGCCGACTTGAACCCATCCATGACAATGCCGGGGTCGGCGGTAGTACCAATAGCATCCGCCAGGCGCTTATCAAAACTGATGGAGGTTGCCAATTCATAGGTGCCGCCCCGATCCATCACATTTTCATCAATCACATCGCCCTCTGCATCAACAAGACGAGTCAGCCAAGTGCCACCGCCAATATCGATCACAACGGTGTAGCCAGTATCGGGAATTAGCCCTAGCCGCTGAGCGTAGCAGTAAGCTCCCATCCCTTCCCGCTCAACGCTGACGCGATCGACCGTAACGCGAAACGGAATGCCATTGCGCTTAAATTCGTGAATGCCCATGAGTTGCGATCGCAGCGCCTGTTCATTACGACTGGGTTCTGGCGTGGAAACATGCAAATTCAACGAGAATTCACTATTTCCATCCCAAGGCTCAACACAGGCATAAAAATGCAGCCGTGCCAGCTCTACCTTGTTTTCAACTACAGTTTGTTGCTGCCGACGATATTTGTATGCCTGTGCGCCAAAGTGATAGCGGGTGTTATCGGCAAGCTCGATCAAGGGAGAAATATCTGAATAGCGGACGGCATCCCGACCTTGGGGTAACTGATAGCGAACAGAGCGAATGGCGCGG
Source organism: Leptolyngbyales cyanobacterium (assembly GCA_038250345.1). Taxonomy (GTDB): domain Bacteria; phylum Cyanobacteriota; class Cyanobacteriia; order Leptolyngbyales; family Leptolyngbyaceae; genus ULC077BIN1. The sequence continues at coordinate 1,939 of JBBSCL010000043.1, read as the reverse complement.
GGAGCATTGCTGCTATCCCAAAACTTCAGGTCATAGTTGCCCGCATCCAATGCTAGAGTGCGAGTAGATAAAGTGGTAGGAGCAGGCTCTTTGATAGCTGCTTTTGTTCGGCGGGTTTCTGTGGCGGTCATTGCAAGTCTCCAAACGGGTTACATCAAATCGCAAAGCTGATGTGTATCAAATAACTGTCCCCAATTGCGCCTAAATCTGCCCAATCAGTACACTTGAACTATATTAAACCTGTCGCTAGATGTCAACCCTAAAGTTGACTTGCTCAATCATTTCTAGCGATTGCATTAATCCCTCGTTTCCCGATGAAAATATCGGTCTTTCTGGTTGCGTTTAAGTCTTTCACTCTGTAGAATCGAGTTTTAATCTCCGGTTTCTTAGTAGGATAACCGGAGATTGTTGATCAGCTTTGTAGGCAGAGGAAACGCCAGTAATGAATCAGCGGCAAGGATTTTTGGTTTTTGGAAATAATTGGGTACAGCGATTTGCAACTCAATTGCGATTCAAGTCGTTCTATCGCTTTATTTCATTGTTTTTGATTGGAATTGGGTTAAGTGTTGCGATCGCTGCTTGTTCGGGAGGCTCCACCAGTCCCGACACCACGGGCAGCGCCAGCCCTGCTGCCGATCAGAAAAAGGAAATTGAAATCAATCTCGTATCTTACGCCGTTCCAAAGACGGCTCACGATGCCATCATCCCGCTGTTTCAGGAAAAGTGGCAAAAAGCAAAAGGTCAAACCGTCACCTTTACTCAAAGCTACGGCGGGTCGGGTTCCCAAACTCGCGCCATCATTGATGGACTAGAAGCCGACGTGGTTCATCTGGCATTGGGAGCCGACGTGGAAAAACTCGTCGAAGCTAAAATGATCAATGAAGACTGGAATAAAACCCTGCCGAATAATGGCATCGTAGCGAAATCCGTTGCGGCAGTGATTACCCGTGAAGGAAACCCCAAAAATATCAAAACCTTTGGGGATTTAACCCGCGATGGCGTGAAATGGGTGACAGCAAACCCGAAAACCTCTGGAGGTGCCCGCTGGAACTTCCTGGTTTTGTGGGATTACGCTCTTAAAAATGGGGGAGATGAGGCAAAGGCAGCCGAATTTGTCACCCAAGCCTTTAAAAACGTGGCAATTTTGGCAAAAGATGCGCGGGAAGCTACAGATATCTTTGCCAAGCAAGGGCAGGGAGATGCCCTAATTAACTATGAAAATGAGGTGATTCTGGCGAAGCAAAAAGGTCAAAAGATTGACTACGTGGTGCCTGAAATTAATATCTCAATTGACACTCCCGCAGCCGTAGTTGATAGAAACGTAGACAAGCGTGGGACTCGCGAAGTCGCTGAAGCTTTTACTGAATTCTTATTTACTCCAGCAGCCCAGGCAGAATTTGTCAAGCTAGGATTTCGTCCAGTAGGCGACTATGCCCAAACAAATGCAAAAGAGCTTGCCACTCAGTTTCCTCAGGTGAAGAAGCTTGCTACTGTAGACGAGTATGGCGGTTGGGGCAAGGTTCAGAAGCAGTTTTTTGCGGATGAAGCTTTGTTTGATCAGATTCAATCCAAATTGGGTAAGTCGTGACTAACAGTCTAAAGTGGCTTCCCGTTCCCAGGGGCTAATGTGGGTGCTGTGTTCGTTCCATTCTTGACGCTTGAGTTTGGTGTAAGCCGACACGAGGGCAGACCCTAAGATCGGAGTGAGCACAGTATCCGCTTCTAGACAGCGCAGGGCATCCAGCAGATTTGCAGGCAAGTGTTTGACGGTTCCAGACGGCAGCGGATCGGTGTAGGCGTTGTTGTCGTGGCGATCGCCCGGATCGCGCTGATGCTCCATGCCATCTAAACCGCTGGCAATCAGGGCAGCGGGCAGCAGATACGGGTTTGCAGCACCATCTGCCAAACGAAATTCAAACCGTCCGGGTTCTGGAATGCG
>JBBSCL010000042.1:0-11787 GCA_038250345.1 Leptolyngbyales cyanobacterium | reverse complement strand
GATGACTATCGAATGGTCTATGACTTTGCTCGTCGAGCATCAGATTCAAATATACACAATACCAAACCCTAAGAATTTTGCGCTAGTACAATTACATTACCGCTATTCACTCATCGTCCGGCTGCGCGTTGAGCAATTTCTCGTAGAAAGAAGCACTGAAAATACCGATAAAAACTCTCTTGGTAGTAGATAGCACCAATGGGGGGATGGCAGATCAGGCAAGGTTGTATAACAATTCATAAGCGATTCACGATAGATTGTCAGCGCAACATGCGGTGTGACGAAACCTTCAGAAAAATTAGAGATAGGTGTGGGTTTGGTGCGATCGCTCAATTGGGTACTCTGAGAATAATAAAAACTCTCCCCAAACCATAACTTCAGACTACAGAATGCTTCGCGATCGCATCAACAGTCAAATTACATATTTCATTCAGCTAGAAGGTGACAGCATGAACCAATTTTTACAAAAAAATTATCAGAAAACATACGGATTAGCTACACACGGAGAGAATTCTATTTCTAGTCAGTGATTGGAAAATCTTCTGTCATCAGAGAGAATGGTTTTTCAGCGCCAGCGAAATTTACCCAGATTGAAGAATACCATCTACCAAGTTATGGCTTCTATTGCCCGTAAAAACTTATTTGAAGATATCCCTCGCTTTCTCGTCGCCCAAGCAGGCATCATGTTTGCCGTCAGCTTGGTAACCATCCAAGTAGGAATTTTAGATGGCTTTACTCGATCAACGACTCGGTTGATCGAACAGTCAGATGCCGATTTGTGGATTGCCTCCAAAGAAATGCTTCAGCTAGAGATCACCTTGCCGATGCCGCTACAGCGATTGATTCAAGCGCGAGCAGTGGAAGGAGTAGACCATGCAGAAGCCGTTATTTCTCGTAACTCCCTGTGGCTGGATGCAAATGGAAAAATCGTCCCCATTAGAATATGGGGCTTTAATCCAACGGGTCGGCTGTTTAGTAATTGGTCAATGTCTAAGGGAACACCAACTGCTTTGAAAGAGGCATATACATTTATTACAGACCGAAGTAACCTGAATGCCCTAAATATCAAGCAAGTGGGCGAGACGGGCAAAATTGTGCCGCTAAAAGCAAAGCTGGTTGGGTTAAGCGAATACACTCAATCAATGGCATCTAGCACATCTATCTATGCCTCATTGGAATCTGCGAATGCTTTTACCTCAGGATTAGGCTCATCTTTAAATTGCACGATCAATTCTGGCGACGTGGATTGCAAAAATCCGCTCTCAACTGCTGATATTCAATTAAGTGAACCTCAACCCCAGCCCCGTCGTCTAAATTTAGTAGACCCCATTAGTTATGTACTTGTGCAGGCAAAGCCAGATCAAGACTTGCAAGTGCTGAAACAGCGCTTGGAGGCAAAGCTACCGAACACTCGCGCTTATACCAAGGAGGAAATGGCATCGATCACTCGATCTTACTGGCGAGAACGGACTGGAATTGGCTTTATTTTAGGGTTGGGCGCAGCCGTAGGGGTGATTGTGGGGATTGTGGTGGTCAGCCAGATTTTATATTCGTCGGTTTCAGACCACCTGAAAGAGTTTGGAACTCTGAAGGCAATGGGAGCGTCTGATTGGGTAATCTACGGCGTAATTACAGAGCAAGCGCTGTGGATGGCAATCCTGGGATACATTCCCAGCATGGCGCTTTGTTGGGGGTTGGGTGCTTGGACGGTTGCCGCGAAAGGAATTGTAATTTTGATTACCCCGACTACCGCGATCGCTGTTTTTGGACTCACGGTGGTTATGTGTGTCGGCTCTGCCCTAATTGCCATTCAAAAGGTAACTCATGTTGATCCGGCAATTGTCTTTAAAGCTTGACCGCTTAACCCGCGATCGCTCTGTAGCTACATCACATGGACGAGTAGGTCATCTGGTATCCTCGTTACAATAATGAATAAAAGGCTGTTTTTGTTTAATTTATAAAGTAAATCCAAACCGTGCGGATAAAACGTATTCTCGATTGAAGCTAAAATCTCAGTCCGCTCTCATCAATTGTTAAATCCAAACCACTTCTCGCTTTTGTCTACGCCTGTATCATCTACACGCAACCAGAGATTTAATCAATGACTGCTTCGCAAATCAACATTAACAAACTCATTCAGCATTCAGAGTACACTGCATCTACTGTGCAAGAGCGTCCTCTGTATGCGTCAGGCACTTGGGAAAGATTGGGTAAACGAGCGGTGGTTGCCAAGGGTGTGAAGATGGAGTTTCGTTCTGGAGCGGATTCTACCCCGATTCTTCAGGGCATTGACTTAGAAATTCCCCGTGGTGAAATTCAACTGCTGATGGGACCTTCTGGTTCTGGCAAAACGACCTTGCTTTCGATTTTGGCTGGCATCTTGACCCCAACATCGGGAACGGTCTGCTTGCTAGGGCAAGAAATTACACGCATGTCGAAGGATGAGCTATCACGCTTTCGTTTGAAAAATATTGGCTTTATCTTTCAAGGGTTCAACCTTTTTCCAGCCTTAACTGCGGCTGAAAATGTAGAGGTGGCGCTAAGGATGAAGGGGATTCGTAAAAACGAAGCGCGCAAGCAAGCAAAAGATTTGCTAGTAGAAGTGGGTTTGGACAATCGCATGAATCACCTGCCGCGCGATTTATCGGGTGGGCAAAAGCAACGAGTGGCGATCGCCCGTGCTTTGGCAGACAACCCCAAACTGATCATGGCGGATGAACCCACTGCCTCGCTTGACTCTCATAGCGGTCATGCGGTGATTGAACTGCTGCGTAAACTGGCAAAAGATAACGGACGCACGGTGCTAATCGTTACCCATGATTCTCGTCTGATGGATGTGGCGGATCGAGTGGCATATTTAGAAGACGGTCAATTGAAAAATTAGCTCGAATGAGTAAAAGTTCTAAATTTTGAGGTATGACTGTTGAGTTGAAGTGAGTTCAATCCTCAGAATTTAAACTTATTTATGTCAGGCATTTCTATCATTCAAGCTCTCCAAGGTGGCTTGATCGTCTCGTGCCAAGCTCCGGCTGAGTCTCCAATGCACCAGCCAGAGGTGATTGCGGCAATGGCAGAAGCAGCGGTCAATCAAGGAGCGATCGCCATTCGATTAGACACTCCTGCTCATGTGAAAGCAGTCCGGCAAAAGATTTCGCTCCCGATCATTGGCTTGTGGAAGCGGCAAATTCCCGGCTTTGAGGTTTATATTACACCGCAGTTTGATCATGCAGCCGCGATCGCCCAAGCAGGAGCTGATAGTATCGCCATCGATGCCACTGCGCGATCGCGCCCCAATCAAGAAACTGTCGCAACCTTGATCGAGCGAATCCATACCGAATTAGGCAAACTGGTGATGGCAGATGTGGATACTTTAGCAGCGGCGATCGCGGCGGCTGATGCCGGAGCCGATTTAATTGGCACCACCCTATACGGCTACACCGCCGAGACTCAACACCTCAGACCTCCCGGTTTCGATTTATTGGCTGAACTGGTCAAAAACCTGCAAGTACCGATTATTTGTGAAGGCGGTATTGCCTCTACCCAAATGGCGAAACAGGCTCTAGACCTGGGAGCCTATGCGGTGGTAGTGGGCACTGCCATCACTGGCATCGATCTTCAAGTGAAAGCCTACGCTACCGCTTTAAGTAATCAGCATTCCGTTGCCAGAGGTATGGAACGCTCTCAAGGGCACCAAATCCATTTACCACAATAAAGTCTTTGATAAATTAAACATCTCTCCTGTTCTCTGGGAATACTTAAGAAAGTTCAGTGACTTTTGTGGGTGGAAATTGGTGCATGTGGCGTTCGCTCAAAAACTTTTTTCATAGTCTTAGAACTTATCCCGATCTCAGCCCTGACCTGCGGATGAGGCAACGTGTGAATCGGATGCTGAGCGATCGCCCCCAGCTTAATCCAGAAGATTGGCATCAAAAGTTTTGGCAATCCCTCGACATTACGCAACAAGTCTCTAATTTTGTTTATCGGCACCTCCCCGACTATTCAGGACTCGACTGCGGCAGAATTTATCCGAGCGATCGCCTCCAGGAAGACTTACACCTCTCGCTGGTTTGCTGGTTTGATTGGCAGCAGTCACTCCGACAAGACTTTTTCACCCAATTCAAGATTGATCTAGGCGAAGAAACTGACCTAGAAACTCTATCAACCATTCAAGACTTTATAGTCTTTCTGGATCGCCATCTAATGTCGATCAATCATTCCTAAAAATTCTCCATTTCATCATCAGTTTTTTCTCAGTTTCTAGCAATCGCCTTAAAATCGAAAAGATTATTATTTTTGCTGACTGCATGACCTATTGCCTTGGAATTATTACGGATGCGGGTCTGATTATGGCAGCGGATTCTCGCACCAATGCCGGGGTAGATTACGTTTCGACCCATCAAAAACTATTTAATTTTTCTTGGCTAGGCGATCGCGTGATCATAGTTTGCACAGCGGGAAACTTATCAATCACCCAAGCAGTCCTCAACCTGCTGCACCGAGACGTTGACACCCAAGCCGAGGTAAATCTTCATACCTTAGATAGCCTCTACGAAATTGCCCGTTACATCGGCGGCAAGGTTCGGCAAATTCGTGACCAAGATCGTCAATGGCTCGAAAAAGACCGGATTGACTGCCAATGCAGCTTTTTGCTGGGCGGACAGGTCAAAGGAGAAGCACCAGGACTATTTCTGAATCTATAGCCAGGGCAATTGCATTCAGGCTTCTAAAGACACGCCATTTCTGCAAATTGGGGAAGCGAAGTACGGCAAACCCATTCTCGATCGCATCCTCAGCTTTGAAACCTCTCTAGAAGCAGCCGCAAAATCTGCCCTACTCTCGATCGACTCCACCATGAAATCCAACATTTCGGTAGGACCACTAATCAACCTGGTAATGTATGAAAAAGATTCCTTCAAAATTCGCTACGAACTGAAATTGGAGCTAGGCGCACCTTACCTGTCACAAATGCGCCGTCTATGGGAAGTCTCTTTGAATGAAGCCTTCGATCGGATGCCTGATGTCGATTGGGAGCAATATCTTGAGTTTCCTCAAACGGATGCGCCCCCTACTGGCTTTAGTCATTGACTGTGTTCACTGGTCTACACTAACGACTTTGAAGCGCTCTGCCAGTTGTCGCATCAACCCTTCTTTTATGAGTCCAAGGCGATCGCGCTTTGATCAACCGTAAACTTTTGAGGGCTGTGGATGTAGCTTTCCCATGCCGCCGAAGAGGGTTAACCAGGCAGTGGTGACGACCCAGTGAATCAGCGTAATGATTAACAGGGAGCCAGTCAGAAAATAGGCAACAGTGCAGGTGATACCGAGCAATCCGGTCAGGGTCAAAAACACGGGTTTGAAAAAGGTGGGGTTGCCGGGTTTGTAAAAGGTTTTGGCGTTGATGGGGTGGTAAGCAATGAACAGAATCAGACTGAAGACCGCCCAGATAATCCACATTTGCCCAGTAATTCCAGCGCTAGGATAGGGCAACAGTAAGACGCGAAAAATGAACTCTTCGATCAGAGCAGGCATGAAAAATAAGCGGATTGCCAACAGCAGGTATTGCTGCCCGGAGACATGCCAAGGTTTGAATTGCAAAAAGCGTTGAGAGTAGCCAATGGGTAGGGCGATCGCTGCATAGAACAGCAGCGCCCAAAACGCAACGCCCCATTCCTGTAAATTTGGCAAGTTCACTGCACCCAAGATTCGGGTGAATAGAATGGTGACGATCGCAATGTTCGTGCCGGGCAGTGTCCATCTGCCAAAGGCTTGGGTTGGGGCGATCGGCAGAATGTCGGGATTGTTGCCGCCGATCTGATTGGTTTGCAAAAACCAGAGTTTTGCACCATGCCGCAGAAATTGAATGCTGAGTTCATCCTGTGCTTGGCGCGGCAAAATGGTTCTCCAGCTTGTCAGAGCGGTGAGAATATTCCCCATACCGGATGCAGCACGAATAAATTGCGGTTGGCTCTCGGTGCCAGATAGGGCAGCATTGGTTTTCCAGTCTTGCCGCACAATTCCAAACGGGGTTAGTTTTTGTTGCAGATCGTTTCCTAAGATAATCAACTGCTTAAATCGTTTAATAATTGGATCTTGAGGATGATCTGCCCACCAGCGTTGAATCTCTGGACTCGATTCAACCTGTTTGCGAATGGATTGAATCGTCGCGAACAATGCCTGGTTAGAATCCTGCACACAGGAGGTTGCGGCTGTGACGCTAGCGATGCCGGTGCCGTCGCCAGTCCGGTAGCGATCGCTAATGATCCGAAGTTGACGAGTCAGTTCAGTGAAGGGCGAGAGTTTGATGCCGCCGAAGTCATAATCTTGCCCAATCGTATCTAATTTGACAATCACATCGGTAACTGGACGGGTGCCTAGCCAGCCTCGTTGGAGGTTGCCCATGTAGTTCGTCCAGGAATTCTCCCCAGAAATAATCCCTTCAATGTTGTTGGCATAGATTTGTTGATAGCGCACGTCTAGCTGGAGTTCGTTGGTAAACGGGTCGCGAATCACCTCTGCCAATCCATAGGCAAAATGTCCGGTGACGGTGCCACCCACAGAACCCTCGCCGCTGTTGCCGCCCCTGCCGCCAAACAGGTGCATGACTAAAGCGCGATCGCCTGCTTGCCATTGGGCGATCGCCTCTGCTGAAGTCTTCGCTTTAGGATCAACTAAAACCGTTTGCACTGTGCCCTTTCGTTGCTCCGTATTCTCCCAGTTTTGATAGTTGATGTAGTCTAAACCTTTACCGGTGCCTAACAAAACTTGCTGGGGCTTCAGTTGAAACAGCGATCGCGGTTTGATTGCCTGCACGGTAAACAGCCCCGTTTTATCTTGGGCACCGGATAAATACCAGCCCGCCGCGCCTGCCGGGGATTTTTCCAACTCTCGCGGCGTGGAAGCATACACCCCATTGCCATCAATCGGCTGTTGGGGAATGCGAACGGTTGACTGCACGCCGTCAAATTGCCCAGTTGCCGAATTGTAATGCTGCACCCGAAAAAGTTCACTGGGGCAGGGAAGCTTACCCGGACACGCTTTGGGGATAAATTGGGGCGGCGAATTAGTCACTGCACCGAGGATTTTAACAAGAGTCACATATCTGCCTGTATTCAATAAAGGTTCCCGCTCAATTTGCAAGACGGGTTGACCATTGGGTTGCTCAGTTAAGCTTGCCGCGCTCAGCGATACCGTCACGTCATCCTTGGGTCTGGCTCCGGCGATCGCCTGCAAAGCACCCACCCGCGATCGCCCATTCAGGCGATCGGCGTATAAATCAGCTTTCGTCCGCCGCAGTTCTGCCACCATCGGCGAAAATTTTACATCTCGCGTTCCGGCTGCTACATCGCGCTGCACAGATGGATTTTGACTCCATTCCAACCGCACCTGTTTGCCAATCAGATTCGTTGCGTTTGGCGGCGCATGGGTAACTTCCATCCATACCCAATCTGTTTTACCTTGCTGCTGTTGATCGGGCAAAATCAGCCTTCCCATCCACGGGGCAACGGGGCGATATAGATCCTCAGGCAGGGTTTGCTGAAGCGGATAAAATGCTGGCTGGTTAAACGGCGCTCTGCTCGTGATGGCATAGTTTGATTCGATGCCGACACTAGGACTGATATGAAATAGCAGCGTGGCGGCGATCGCACTCAGCAGCAGCACCCATTTCCTGACCCCATTGCCACAACCAAACGGCGATAGCACAAGTGCTGGCTTATTAGTTTGCGGCGATCGAGCCATGTATGTAACCTCTCTTCAAACTCGGCTTTGAACAGCCTTTTGCTTCACTATCCTAGTGGAACCCGCGGATAGATTACCATCCACGATCGCTCATCGACTTCTACCCAAATCTGACTTGTAAAGCAGCGTCCACTCGCTAAAGAAATAGGCGATCGCCATTTAGTTTTGAGGGTTACGCGATGGGGCGATCGCTCATCGACTTCGGGCGATTGACTGCTAAAACAATATGAATCAGTTCTGCGGTTAGTTCTAACATATTGCGCTGAGCCAAGACATCAAAATTGACCTAGAGGAGCAGTCAACGATACACTTCTCGACGGTGAGCAATCAGCAGGATAAGCTGATGTGCATTCAAGTTGCATAAAATCGGGCTTGAAACCCACACAGCGAGGGGATCAGCTTGGAAAAATAAATGACGATTAGCTTAGTAACAATCAGCCCCTCGTCATCTTGATCAACGTTAGTAGGTTCCATTTGACTTGTTAGATCAACTTTATAAATGACTCGCCAGTCGCCAACTCGATAACGGAAACAGCCAGCAAACTCTCCTTTAAGCGATTTGATCTTAGTTGAGTTGTAGGGATCTTGACAGAGTTGGTCAAAGCAGCGATTAAGTCGTTGAGCCAGATCAGGAGGTGCTTGCTGATAGAACTTCTGCGCTTTACGAGTTAGAACAAGCTCAACCATTCCGACGAATTTGACTGAAGGGAATGACTTCGCCTACTGCGGCTTCCTGCATAGCAGCGTGAAATTCGGTAGTCAACCCTGAAATATTCAATAACTCCTCAGTCGCTTCGTCCTCTTCTTTTTGCTCCAGGTAGGTTAGGAAGTCGAGAGCAACACGCAGGCGATCGAGGGAAAGGTGCCGTAATCGCTGTTCGGCTGCGTGCAAAAGGGTGTCTTGCTCTAGTTTCATGGGGTTTCTCTGGGCTAAGTTTCTTGCAAAACAGTGTGGATCAGTTCTGCGGCTAGTTCTAGTTTATCGCGCTGGGTCAGGGCATCAAAGTCTACGGTAATACTGGAGCGGAAGTTAGTGGCAGCGATAGGTGTGAGCGGCAGGTCAAAGCTTTCATAGAAATAGTCGATCGCCCTGCCATAAATCGCCGCAAATGCAGGTAGCTCCTTCTCCGCATCCACTCTGCGTCTTCCCATCTCAATAGTCGAGAGCGTCTGCTGACTTATTTCAACCTCAAATCGGTTTTCTAGCTGCTCAATCACCTGCTCTTGAGTCATACCTGACAGTTCACGCGCAGCGCGGAGACGCTGACCGAGGGAGAATGCCATACTTTTCTACCGAATAATCACGTATTTAACAATAAAATCTTATATTTCTTTCTCCATAGATTCCACAATGCCAGCAGGTGCTATACAACGCTAGATTGTGGACATCAGATTTTCTTGTAAATCGAGAATGTAGCAATGACAGACGAGCAAGAGCAACGTTTAAAAACTGATCGCAGAGATGCCAAGCGATCATCTGGATCTCTACCGGATCAATATCCTCCTGAAAACAACCAATCGGCGAATAAAAGGGTAGGTGAGGTTGGTACAGATCTCAACCTGACCGAAGCACAGAGGAGCAAGTTACATCGTTCCATCACAGGCGACCAGAGATTGACTTACCACCAGATAAAAGCTGAAGCGGAAAGGATTCTAAAAGAGGAAGAGGAGGGATAAACGTAAGCTTGTGAGAATCCTTAGTTTTACATCACTAAGGTCAAAATCTCTGAAGTCTGAGACGGTAAGTTTTTGAAGATGCAGACAGTTTCAAAGTGGAAAAATCCTAGTTTTTAATAAGAGGTAAAGCGTGAAAACAAGAATTGATGAAGAAATGCTAAATAAGCTACCAAAAAGTCTCCAAGTTGCACAAAAAGCGGTTGAAACTAAAGAAGTGCAAGAGATTATCAAGCAGCTTGCAAAGCACAATCTTGCAGTGTGTATGCCACATATGCACAACAGCGGGATCGTGGAACTACCAAAGGATATGATTCAAGTAGAGCGGCAATTAGTCACCTCTTTCGTTCATTCCTCGGAAGTAGATCATAAAACTATGATTCCAGTTGTTTGGCGCTATATTGATGGCGTAGTTGCAAGCGCGTCAAGCTGTCGTATGTGTGAGTAATTCTTAAGAGGCGATCGCCCTTTCATTCCACATGAGCGATCGCGCTTTTTAGTGAGGATTGGTAGCGCGATCGCCCTTCATTAGATGAGATCGCTCTTTTTTGGGTGAAAATTGGCAGCGCGATCGCTTTCAGGGTTAAGTTTCGACCTGCCATTAGCTGCCCTTGCAGATCCAGATGGGTTGCCTCTAGGATAAGGTCTTGACCAGCGGAGAGATTTGCCCGATTGGTAATGGTGCCAGATGCAATGCTGCCCGATTGCAGTCCAGGTGCTAAATTCACCGTGAGTAGGGGTGGCACTTGGGGATTGGTGGCGCTAAACTCGCTGCCATCGGGAAACTTGAAACTGCTGGCGGTGCTGGCAAAAAACGAGCCGCCAATTTGCAGCCGCGCATTCTGCCCAAATAGGATGCCGTTGGGATTGAGCAGAAATAGATTGGCAGTGCCGTTGGCTTTAATTAACCCATCAATGTTGGAGAGGTTATTGCCTATCACTCGCGTCAAAATATTTTGAATTTGCGCTGAGTTATTAAACCAGGCAGAGCCGCCTGTGGGAATCGAGAATTCGCGAAAGCTGTGGAATAGATTCACGCCGCGCATGGTGCCACCATCAATAGTACAGGTGGTGCAGCCGCTCGTAATGCTGGAGTTGACTGGCAGCGTAGTGTCGGGAATGATTTGTGCTTGAACGGGAGAAATCTGTGTGAAAGGAGCGATCGCACTTATTCCAATCCCAGTCAGCCAACAACAAGTAATAAAAGCCTTCATAGTGAATTTTTAAAGTCTCAGAGAAATTAACCGATACCTTAGCCGCATCGGATCAAGGAACGCCTCAGTACCACAAGCATATTTACAATCGATTAAAATTCGACGATGACCGGAGTGTGGTCGCTGGGTTGTTCTAGTTTGCGGGGTGCTTTGTCAATCGCGCAGGCGATCGCTTTCTCATACAGGCTCGGCGTAAGGTAAATGTGATCAATCCGCCAGCCCATGTCGCGCCGAAATGCCGCCGCTCGATAATCCCACCAGCTAAAGTGTCCGCCGTCTTTGATAAATTTGCGAAACACGTCTGCCAAGCCCAACCGCAAAATCACTTGCAGCGCTACCCGCTCTAAATCGGTTGCCATCACCTGATTCACCCGCCCTGTTGGATCATGAATGTCGATGTCTTCTAACGCAATATTGAAATCGCCGCACACCAGCAGGTGATTGGGTTCCAGCATCAGCGTTTTCAAATAGTCATGCAGCACTTCCAACCAGCGCAGCTTGTAAATATACTTTTCGCTGCCCACGGCTGACCCATTGGGCACGTATAAATTCACCACACGCAGATCGCCAATAATCCCGGTAATCACCCGTTTCTGCTGATCAAACTCAGCCACGCGATCGCCCAAGATTGGCGCAAAGCCTCGGCTCACATCACTCAGTGGCTCGCGGCTCAAAATCGCAACGCCGTTATAGCTGGGCTGCCCAAAAATTTCTGCATGATAGCCAATTTCAGTAAAAGCATCGCATGGAAATTTCTCATCCACCACCTTGGTTTCTTGTAAACACAGCACATCCACGGAGGTATTTTTCAGCCAGTCTGTGGTGTGGGGCAGACGGGTACGAATTGAGTTGACATTCCAGGTGGCAATTTTCATCAGCAGTTGAGGGGCGATTTGTGAAACGTTAGCAAAGCTTTCCACAGGAATTCCTACGGGAATCGCAGTCGGCTTTTTGAGAATAGCAGTTTTGCGTTTTGGGAATGTTCCGAGACAATACAAAGGAACTTAAAGCCAATTTTTACATGGATGGTTTCCTAAATCTAAATAAGCCTGTGGGTTTCACGTCGCATGACTGCGTGGCAAAACTGCGGCGATTGTTGAACACACGGCGAATCGGGCACGCTGGCACACTTGATCCTTTGGCAACGGGTGTTTTGCCGATC
>JBBSCL010000041.1:0-11794 GCA_038250345.1 Leptolyngbyales cyanobacterium | reverse complement strand
GGTTTCAGAAACTTGCTTTAAGGGAATATGGGTGGTTGCCAGCAGGGTTCGCAATGTCCAGCCGGTGTGAGGCGATCGCGCCACAAATAACATCCCAAAACGGGTTACTCCGGCTCGTTCGGCTAATAGTTCGGTTTGCCCCGGATAATCATGCCCAGCCGCTTTCCACGCAGACTTTGCGATCGGGGCTGTGACAATGGCATCAAAATCACCTGAGAGCGTCTGGGCGATCGCTTGCTCTAAAAATTGAAAGCTGGCTGCACCACTGGCTCTATTCCCGTCGCTCACTTCAATCTGCCGCTCAATTTCCAGATCTAATCCAACATCAAATAGAGTCAGATCATCTGGATTTGCCAATGGGTCTTTTGTTCCCACGGCTAACAATCGGGAGTAGGTTTTTTCTAATAACGCTCGACTGCCAATTAAAGTGATCTCACAGCTTTGGCGGATCTGCGGATCGGCTAGGGCTTTTAGTGCCACTTCACTGCCAATTCCAGCCGGGTCACCCAAAGGAATTGCTAAGCGAGGACAAAACAGAGGAGTGTTGGGTTTATCCATTGTTACTGGAAGTGTGATCAATCTGGTTTAGAATTCTTTAAAGGAGTGATACTTATATTTCACGGTTTACACGATTTAATTGACGCGATCGCATAAGGAGCAGCCAGTTCATGGGAGAAATTTTTACCTCTGCTATTTTGGCATCTAGCCTAATTTTAGTAGGGTTAGGGCTAGGGTTTGTCATGTTGAAAATACAAGGCGGCGAAGAGTAGAAGCCTGTTTGAAGGATGAATAATCTTTTCTGAGTCCACCCCCTTCATCCTTCGACACCCAACTTTTATCAATCTTCAGGCTCATCCAAATGCTCAGCAACTTCACGATATAAATTCAGAACGTGACTATCTTTTAGGTAATAGAACACGTTTCGTCCTTGACGACGATATCCCACCAGTCGCATGGTGCGAAGCGTTCGTAATTGATGAGAAACAGCAGACTCGGTCATTTTTACGGCTGCTGCTAGGTCGCATACGCATAATTCTTGCAGTGCTAAAGCAGACAGAATTCTTAACCGATTCCCATCGCCTAGCAAGCTAAAAAACTCCGCCATCCGCTGAGATTTTTCTAAACTCAGAATGTCTTGATGAATTTGACGAGTCTGATTCAGATCAACGGGATGCTGAATGGTGCAATTAGGAGCATTGCTCAGATCTTTTTCTGATTCTTTTGAAGAAATACTTACAGATGCTTGATTAAGCTTTGGCATATTTAAGAAAGTCAATATAAAAGATAATCTAGCTTAATTTTACAATACCGTAAGGCAACTTTAATGGTGTCGATCCAACTGCCACAGCGCATTATCTAGGCTTCGCATTTACTTCGATCCGGTTGACTGACCAACCTGCGATTCGTGATACGTCCCTACGGGAATCGCGCTAGCTCCATAAACTGCTTAAAAGAAAAACAAAGATTCAGTGCTATTCAGAAAATTTCCTGAGGGTATTGATCAATTCTGATAGTATCTTAGTAAAAGTTAAAATTTCGTTACGTAATCCCTCATGAAACTTTTAGTTGTTGGTGCCACAGGTACTTTAGGAAGACAGATTGCCCGACGAGCCTTAGATGAGGGGTACGAAGTCCGCTGCTTAGTGCGAAGTCAAAAGAAAGCAGCATTTCTAAGAGAGTGGGGCGCTGAACTCGTGTTGGGAGATCTGTGTAAGCCTGAAACATTGTCGCCTGCCTTGGAGGGAATTTCAGCGGTAATTGATGCGGCAACTGCCAGAGCAACTGACTCCTTGAGCATTCGAGAGGTAGATTGGCAGGGTAATGTCAACTTAATTCAGGCGGCAAAAGCGGCAAACGTGGAGCGATTCATTTACCTATCAATTTTGGATGCAGAAAAATATCCCGAAGTGCCGCTGCTAGAAATTAAGCGATGCGTTGAACTATATCTTGCTGAGTCGGGCTTAAACTACACCATTCTGCGCCCTTGTGGTTTTTTGCAGGGATTGATTGGGCAATATGCGATTCCTATCTTGGAAAATCAATCGATTTGGGTTATGGGCACAGCGTCGCCAACTGCCTATATGGATACTCAGGACATTGCAAAATTTGCGATTCGAGCATTGAAAGTGCCTGAAACTGAGAATAAGTCTTTTCCAGTCGTAGGACAGCATGCATGGGGCGCGGATGAACTGATTCAGCTTTGCGAGAATCTATCAGGACGAGATGCCAGAATTACGCGCTTGCCGATTGGTGTAGTCAGACTTACGCGCCGAGTGGCTCAATTTTTTCAATGGACTTGGAATATTGCTGATCGGCTAGCTTTTGCGGAAGTGATTGCCACGGGTAAGCCTTTGGTGGCACCGATGGATGAAACTTACTCTGCTTTTGGGCTTGATTCTAGCGATACGACCACCGTAGAAAGCTATTTGCAAGAATACTTTGAGCGAATTATGAAGAAGCTGCGCGAGTTAGATTATGACAAACAGAAAAAGCAAAAGAAAAAATCAGACAACCTGAATAAGAAGCGGAATTATCCCCGTTTCTAGCGATCGCGCTGTTTACTCACTTGTGATTTAGCTAAAAAGCGATCGAGTCGATTACCGAGAATGGTATAGTCCTTTATACCTATTGATTAGCCCCTAGCCAAACTTTGACGTGCCTAAAGCTGGCATCATCTACAACGATATTAAGCCCGCTGCTTGTCGCATTGCCGAAGAAATTAAAGACAAGCTGCTTTCTCGTGGCTGGGAAGTTCATCTTGCCACGGGTGTTGGCGGAATGTTGGGCTACTCAAACCCAAACGGTCCAGTTTGTAATACTCCGATCGATAGCCTAAATCCTCCTGGATTCGATCGCGATATGACATTCGCTGTTGTTTTAGGCGGAGATGGCACTGTGCTGTCTGCTTGCCGACAATTGGCTCCCTATGGCATTCCTCTACTAGCAGTGAATACTGGGCACATGGGTTTTTTGACTGAAACCTATGTCAACCAACTGCCAGAGGCTTTAGAAGCTGTCCTGGCAGATCTTTACCAGGTTGAAGAGCGATCTACCCTCTTGGTACAACTCTTTCGAGAAAAGCACCTTTTGTGGGAAGCGCTATCCCTAAATGAAATGGTGATTCATCGAGAACCACTGACTAGCATGTGTCATTTTGAGGTAGAAATTGGTCATCACGCCCCTGTAGATATTGCAGCGGATGGGCTGATTGTTTCCACCCCAACCGGATCGACGGCTTATTCTCTCTCTGCTGGCGGACCGGTGATTACGCCCGGTGTGCCTGTCCTCCAATTAGTGCCGATTTGCCCCCATTCTCTTGCCTCTCGTGCCTTAGTGTTTGCCAATAGTGAACCCGTCACCATTTTTCCAGCGAATACTAATCGACTGGTTATGGTAGTCGATGGCAATGGCGGATGCTATGTGCTGCCAGACGATCGCGTCCGAATCGAGCGATCGCCCTTCAATGCCCGCTTTATCCGGTTGCAACCGCCGGAGTTTTTTCATGTTTTGCGCGAAAAGCTGGGTTGGGGATTGCCCCACATCGCGAAGCCAACATCAGTGGAATTGCCTTAAACAGGAAACAAAAATCAAACTATTAGAGTCAGATTTAATTGAAATCTACACTTAAACAGAAAATTAGACAGAGAAAATCAACTTAGCTAAAAGATTATGTTAAAACAGAGTGACGATAGGAATTAATACCTAGCCATCTAACCAGTTATTTTGTAATCAACTATTTTGATTGCCCTTTGTGAACCTTTCTCCCCTGCTTATGAATACCGCAACTGCCGATAGTACTCAAATTCTGTTAATCGAAACCGATGAAACTCTTGCTCAAAGTGTCAGTGTAGATCTGCAAGAATCTGGTTACGAAACCGCGATCGCCCAAGATGCTATCAGCGGGTTGCGAAAAATTTCAGCAGCGCAGCCTTTGCTGGTTGTGGTCGATCGCATGTTAGCAGGAGAATCAGGGATATGGTTTTGCAATCGCCTCCGGGCAACAGGAGCGCGAGTGCCTATCCTAATGCTGATGGCACGAGATACTATCGAAGATCGGGTTGCATGTTTGGAATCAGGAGCCGATGATTATTTTCTTAAACCCTATCGAGCAGATGATTTTTTGAAGTTGGTACGGCTTTATTTGAAATCGGATGCGGACACCACCGAAAAATTGCGGTTTGGCGATTTGGGATTAGATCTGGCAACTCGTCGAGCGATTCGGAACAACCGCACGATTGACCTAACCATGAAGGAATTTGAACTGCTCAAATACTTAATGGAACATCCACGCGAAGTGTTAACCCGCGAACAAATCTTAGAAAACGTTTGGGGCTATGACTTTGTAGGCGAATCGAATGTGATTGAAGTCTATATCCGCTATCTGCGCTTAAAAATTGAGGATGAGGGCGAAAAGCGGCTGATTCAAACCGTGCGTGGCGTAGGTTACGTTCTCCGTGAAGCGTAATATTGAAGAGGCGGCATGTTGAAGCTAATGTTTCAGAAGCAAACGGGGCAGCAGAATAGAATCAGCGATCGCACTCAGCGGCACTACACATCAATCGTTTCAGGCAGTGTCTTGGTGCTTGGACTATTGATCAGCGGCTGTTCCACTCCAGTTGCATCGGTTTCGCCTGCAAAGAATATTCCTCAAACGTCAGAATTTCCTTTAGAGCTAGCCAAGGTAGGGCAAATGTTACCTGTTTCTGCCCAAGTGCAAGTTGGCGACCAATTGATTCAACTAGAAGTGGCACGCACGGTTGAGCAGCAATCAATGGGATTAATGTATCGCCCTGCGCTGGATGCCAATCATGGAATGCTGTTTCTCTTTTCGCCACCGCGCCCAGTCAGCTTCTGGATGAAGAATGTGGTGATTAATTTGGATATGGTATTTCTGCGAAACGGGCAAGTTATTTCAGTTTCTAGCAATGTGCCACCCTGCAAAGCAGAGCCTTGTCCCTTTTATGGTCCTAAAGACCCCATTGATCAGGTGATCGAATTGCGCGGCGGTCGTGCGGTGGAATTGGGGATTAAACCGGGCGATCGCTTACCTGTGCAGTTCAATCCAAAAAAATCTGCCAACGGCTCTTTGTAAGAACTTTAATAAAGTTTATAGATCTTTTGATCTACATTAATCATTCGCTGTAAATATGCGCTAGTCTTTCGTGAGACAGAGCTTATCTACAGTTGAATCGTTTAACCTAATTATTCATTAAGTATTTATCTAGAAGTTTTTTGTGTAGTGTATCGCTATCACAAGCGGCTTTGTAGTTAATAGGAATGCTTTGATGTGTGTGGTGAAAGTCCAGAATATAAAAACGCAAAGTTTTTGAGACGAACAAGTTAACAAATAGACGAGTGTTTTGGGAGATAGGGTTGTATGGGTTCATCATCATATACACGTTTAATTCGCTTTTTGCAGGAAGAGCTAGCTGTTTCTGCTGCTTCTATTTCGATCGCGCTGCGCCATACAGAGCAAGATCCTGGACCATTACCCATGATTCTGTGGCAGTACGGTTTAGTCACTTTAGAGCAGCTAGATCGAATTTACGATTGGCTCGAAAATGCTTAAGCAAAACATTTCAATCCGCCAAGGCAAATAAAAGCGGGGCTGGAAACAGTACCCGCTTTTGTAGTTTTAAGCTGGTTTAACCGCTAGAAATTTGCGATCACCTTTGCCGCCGCCGCAACTCCAGCACCCAAAGTAAAGTTTTCATAGCCCAATTCTTGCAGGGTAGCTTCTAAAGAAGCGATCGCCGCCAGAATATCGCGATCGCTGACGAAACCCAAATGCCCAATCCGAAAAATCTTGCCTTTCAGATGGTCTTGTCCGCCCGCCAACACAATATCAAATCGTTTCTTCATCACCGAACGAACTTTTTCTGCATCTACTTGATCAGGCATTACGGCTGTAATAGCAAAGCTGGCATTCTCATCCGGCGCTAAGAGAGGCAACCCCATCGCTTTCACTGCCGATCGCGTCGCTTGAGTGAGACGCTGATGGCGCGCAAAGATATTTTCTAAGCCTTCTGACTTCATCATCTGTAAGGCTGCTTGCAAGGCAAAAATCAGGTTGATTGCCGGCGTGAAAGGGGTTGTGTTCTTGGCAGCGTCTTTTTTATATTTGCCCAAATCAAAATAGAATCGGGGCAGTTTTGCGGTGGCATATGCCTGCCATGCTTTAGCACTGACCGCGACAAAGCTCAATCCGGGCGGGATCATATACCCTTTTTGCGAACCCGACGCGACCACATCCAACTCTAGTTCGTCGGTCGGGATGTTAACTGCGCCCAAACTGGTCACCGTATCAACAATAATCAAAGCTTCCCCATGCGCTTTGACGTGACGATTAATGGCAACCAAATCGTTCAAAACACCCGTCGAAGTTTCGCTATGGGTAATGATCACGGCTCGAATGGTTTTATCTTTGTCTGCTTCTAATACTGCACGAAACTGCTCTGGATCGAGCGGCTTACCCCACTCGGCAGTGATTTTCTCAGTCTTCAGCCCATAAGCGTCGCAAACTTCCGCCCAGCGATCGCCAAACTTGCCATTGCAACCCACCAAAACGCGATCGCCCGGACTGAGAAAATTAATAATGCCCGCTTCCATTGCACCTGTGCCACTTGCTGCCAAGATCAGCAGATCATTCTGGGTTTGATGCAGCCACTTTAAATTTTCGGTGACTTCTGCCATGATGTCGGAGAAATCGCCGCTGCGGTGTCCAATCGGATGCTTTGCCATAGCCAATAGGACGTTTTCCGGCACGGGGGTTGGTCCGGGAATCATCAGCATCAATTTATTGTCCATGTCCTCTCAGCCTCTCAAAGATTCAATAGTTTCGTTATGTTTGAGGATTATATCTTTTCGCGATCGCTGCTCTACGATGACCTGTCAGAGTCTACTCATAAAGAGTCAACAGAATTCGGCAAAGTTTGCCATGCTGTCGCAACAACCTCTCCCAAACAACGGCGCTGTTGTCCATCTAGCAGGGCATCGTCTGCCAAAACTTCACGGATCAAATCTTCCAAAGATTGTCCATTAGAACGGGCGCTTTGAATCACCCCGGCGATCGCGGCAGCGATGAGTTCTTCACTAACTGACTCGTGTTGGAGTTTTTGAGGGCTGGCTGAAATAGAATAATTCATGGCAAAGATAACAACAGAAGCAATATTAAAACTAGGATGAGAGAGGCTTAAAGATTTTCAGCGTGTGAACTTGTGCAGAGTTTAACGTATTTAAGAAATTCTTAACCTGATTGTTGGCGGCGGTTCATAGGAGTTGATAAACGCAGATGAAAGAAGTTCTTTATATTGAAATTCCTACCCCAGACACAGCAACAGTTAAGCTCTGGTTACAAAACGCTTTTCAACCTGTGGTGGGTGAGAAAAGCATCACGCCGTCAGGAATTAAGATCTGGACTTCTTCAACTACACCTCAGGCTAAGAGAATTTTTGAACCCGCGATTCATAAAACCTTAGCGGAGCTTCCCGTAGGACTCCCTCCGGAAATCGCCCTGCCAGATGAGCTTTCAATCTTTGTCTGGGCTGTTCAGCGCACCACCTATTTAAAGGCATTTCGCTGGAGCAACCCGCTCTCCCGTGAGCAAGATATTTTAAGATACCTGATCCAATCAATTCGGGAACACTTTCCAAATCATTATCCGGCTCCACCCAAGGTCGATCTGGCTCAACAATCGATTTTTGCAGCGTTGGAGGGTGACTATCCGCTGACCGTCAAATATTTTCAAACGATGCCCAACGGCGAGTATGACTTAAAACGAGTTTACTGGTGGGAGCAGCGCTGGCGGGAAAGTGTGCAAAATCCGCAGCAGCCGAAGCAGGTTGTGTTTAGGAAAGAAGAAACAGGGAACAAGGAACAGGGAACAGGAAACTATGATCTGATTTATCTGGGTGGAGCGTTGGGCGTAATTCATGCGGCGGTGATGGCGCGGTTGGGCTATCGGGTGCTGCTGATTGAACGGCTGCCGTTTGGCAAGATGAACCGAGAATGGAATATTTCTCGCAGTGAGTTTCAGAATCTGATCGATCTGGGACTGTTTACGGTGGCTGAGTTTGAAAGTGCGATCGCCCGTGAATATGTGGATGGATTCCATAAGTTTTTTGATGCCAATAATCCACTTCAAGCAAAAGCTCCGGTCTTGCATACCCCAACTGTGCTGAATGTGGGCTTAGATGCTGAAAAGCTGCTGCGCCTGTGTGGAACTAAGCTGCGGGAACAGGGCGGCGAAATTTGGGATGAAACAGAGTTTATTAAAGCAGATGTGGAAGCGGCTCAAGTAACGGTGCATTGTCAGCATTTGCCGACTCAAACTGCAAAAGAAGTCAGCGGTCGGCTTTTGATCGATGCGATGGGATCTGCATCGCCGATCGCGTGGCAACTCAACGGTGGGCGCACTTTTGACAGCGTATGTCCGACGGTGGGAGCCGTGATTTCTAGCGGATTTGAACCCGGCGTGTGGGATCGGCGCTATGGAGATGTGCTGAACAGTCATGGAGATATTTCGCGGGGGCGGCAGTTAATCTGGGAGCTATTTCCAGCGGAAGGGGAAGAGTTGACTGTTTACCTGTTTCACTACCATCAGGTGAATTCTATGAATCCTGGCTCTTTATTGGAAATGTATGAAGATTTCTTTGCGATTTTGCCGGAATATCGCCGTTGCGACATGGAAAAGCTGGTGTGGAAAAAGCCAACGTTTGGCTATATTCCAGGGCACTTTAGCGTGGGCAGCCGCGATCGCACCGTGGCGTTTGATCGGCTGATTGCCATTGGTGATTCTGCTTCCTTGCAATCGCCCCTCGTGTTTACTGGGTTTGGCTCCCTTGTGCGAAATCTCCCTCGCCTAACGCACCTGCTGGATACCGCCCTAAAACACGATTTGCTAACTGCCCGTCACCTGAATCAAATTCGCGCCTTCCAGAGCAATGTAGCGGTGACCTGGCTATTTTCTAAAGGCATGATGGTGCCAACCGGAAAATTCATCGCGCCAGAGCGGGTCAACGCCATGCTCAACACATTCTTTGGCATTCTGGCAGATGAACCTCCAGCGATCGCCGAAGCATTCATTAAAGATCGGGTGAGTTGGCTGCAATTTAACCGGATGGCGTTGACGGCTGCCTGGAAAAATCCGGCTCTTTTATTGTGGATTTGGCAAATGGCAGGGGCAAAAGATTTGCTGCGCTGGCTCGGTAGCTATTTAGATTTCACGCTGCAAGCGTTTATTAGTGCGCTGTTTGCCAGTTGGTTTCCCAGTTGGATACGCCAAATTCAACCCTGGATAGAATTTAGGTTTCCCAATCTGTGGCTTTGGTTGCTATCTCGCAGCTATGGCATGACGGATGGCATGGGGCAACCCCAGGCGGTTGGCAGGAAAGCCGGAGGATTTAGCGTGGAGCGCGATCGCCCTCTGGCTATTCAAGCATCGACAATTCAATCGCCCAATATCTCACCGGTGCCCGAATCAACTATCGACTGCAAAAATATGGACTGTAAAAGCCCCTAATTTGCCACATGGCGGAAGGAAGGCAAATCTATGGCTGACATTGAGTTGAGCTTTTTAGCAGGGCGAAAGGGATAGAGGATTGGGGAAGGGCAAGTGTTTAGCTTGCTGTCACTGGCTTTAGGTAGGCTTGGTGAAGACTCCAAAGTTTCTTCAGGTACGTCTGTCTTTTTTTCAAAGTGAGACAGCTTCGCGTTGACAGATTTAGACTCAGGTTTTGGCGCAGGTTTTGGCGCAGGTTTTGGCGCAGGTTTTGGCGCAGAGTTCAAAGCGTCAATGCTTGAAATGTTAGCGGTTGAAGGATTAGCGTTTGGAGTGTCGATCGCCTTTTTTTCGATGTAAGCAAAGAAATCTAGGGAAAGGGGCTTTGGTGTCGTGGAGCGATCGCCCTTGTTATTCTTCTTGGCAGGTTTTTCATTCTTCAGTCCCTCATTGCCCACCACTTGATCGCTTGCCAAATCATCAGCAAGTTGGAACGGATTGGATGGCGCTGGCGATCGCTCCACTGCTTGATTCAATAACTCAGGCGTAGAAGTAAATTCGACAGTCGAATCTGGCTCAATTAGTTTAGCCAAATCAGCCCATAAATTATCTTCGAGATCGCCCGATTGGCTCAAAACTTGGGGTTGTGATGTTGTTTCTACAAAGGGTTTTTGATGGGCTGCGTTTTTTTTACGACGAGGCGAATTCAATAACGGAGGTAAAATATTCTTTGCGATCGGTCGCAGTTCTACTGTAGGAGCATTCATCACATTAGCTTCACCTGCCTCCACAAATGGGCTAAGGTCAAAAACCGCTTCTTCGCCAGCAAGCGCAGCCGCAGGAGTTTGAGGTTGAGAACCAACCCGTCTAGGAAAAATCAAACCAATAGATTGAGAGACATCTTCAGGAGTGATGACTTCTGGCACAGGTAGCGGCTCACGCGATCGCACTGCCCCCAGATTACCCCCGGCGGATTGTCCCTGATTTACGACCTGACTCACTATTGTAGGACTTACGCACTTGCCCCCTAAATCCCCCAATTCTGGGGGACTTTGATCTCTAGCTCCCCCAGAATTGGGGGTTGGGGGGCAAATTTCGGTTGATTTGCGTAAGTCCTGTATTGGAGAGACTTGAATCGACGCTAATTCAACCTCTTGAATTGGCGTTATTTCTACCCCTTCCACTGGCTGCTGATCCGCCATCAATAGCTTAGAAAACAGATTCAGCAAAATATGTTCTTCGCCCCGGCAATTTGCATACGTCCGAGAATCGGTTGCGACGACCTGCGACCAAGGTTGCACCGGCTGAACTTTAGGAATGAAGGGAGTGGCATCGGTAGCGATCGGTGAGATCAAATCAGACTGGGCGATCGCCCCTGCTTGCATAGATCCCATCTCCAAGCTTTTTTCTAAAGCTGCTTTAAACTGGAGTGCCTGCCGCTGTTGGCGGTGCAGCCGCATTCGCAAATCCCGACACACATTTTCTGTCTGCAATACGAGTTGCACTTGCTCGTTATACCGCTGCTGAGTGATGGCACAATCCCGCTCTAAATGGGCAATGCGTTCTTGACCGCTTTCCAACTGTTCACTCAGCGTTTCGACTAAAATCTGCTGACGATGCCCCATTTTCTGAGACGAGTCTAATTCTTGAGAAAGTTGGCTAATTTGTCGATGAATAGCAGCCATTTCCTCAGGGTTCAACGGTGCCTGAGCCGCGATTCCCGTGAGAGATGCACTTTGCGAAATCGCAGCCGCTTCAGACTCTTTGCAGTAAAAGCGAGTCACTTCTAGCTGTAGCTCCACCTGCGCCTGCGCCAAATCGCGCTCTAGCTGACCCACTTGAGCGCGAAACGCTGAGTTTTCTTGCTCTAAGTGATGAATTAGATTTCTCCCATCTGGCTGATGTTCTGACTGACTATCTTCTGGATTCACAGCACTTGACCCAGGCTCGTTGATTAAAGGCACGGGATCAGATAGCTTAGCCAGACTGATTGCGTCTGGAAATTCCACTGGCTGCCAATCAGCGATTCCCTGCGGAATCGTTTCACAAATCGCTCCATGCACATCGCTAGAACCAGTACTGCTACTTTGCTGTGGAGTCAGATCTTCCCGTTCAACAGGCATTTTTTTCATCTGTGGCGTTTCGGGTAATCTGGAATCTGGATCGTGGTTTGAACCAACCGCTTTACTCATAGCTCTGAATCCTGAAAGATAGGAAATCTAGACAGATCAACCAGCGCGATGCTAATGATATATCTGCTTTTGCAATTTGCGCCCAATTTAAGGCTATTTGTAG
>JBBSCL010000040.1:0-11882 GCA_038250345.1 Leptolyngbyales cyanobacterium | reverse complement strand
CATTCCTTTAGAGTCTGCGCCGCTGAATCCCAGCCTTGAAACTGAAACTTCTAATACGCCAAGCCGTCAGCGTTTAGGCATTGGGCTAGTTTGGGGCATTGTTGGGCTGCTGCTGGTTCTGCAAATTGACTGGCTATTAGGCTATTGGCTTCAGCGATCGCCTCAAGCCCAAACCGCTCAAGCTCAGACTTCAGGCGCGTCGCTCACGAGCAGTCCTAAATCGTCAACGACTCAACTACCGAATCTATCGCTTAGCAAAAAAACGAGTGACCCGACTGCCTTCAACGCATCAAGTCTTACCCAACCTGGGGAGATAGTAACCTCTCAACCGACCGATTCGCTGGATGCGAAGGTGCTGCCCAGTTCTCCGATGCAAGCAAAAGCAGACACCCTAACCGCCACACTAGATTACCCCAGTTTTAACAGTCGCCAGTTCGATCGCCAGCTTGCCGTTTACAAAAGCTATTTAGAAATCTTTGGTGCGCCCGATGTGCTGATTATTGGCAGTTCCAGGGCACTACGCGGCATCGACCCCGTGGCGTTAGAAAAAGCGCTGGCAAAACAAGGCTATAGCGGAGTTCAAATTTTTAACTTTGGGGTTAATGGCGCGACGGCTCAAGTGGTCGATCTATTAGTGCAGCATGTATTACCACAGGATAAGCTGCCAAAATTATTGCTGTTTGCCGATGGCGCGCGGGCATTCAACAGTGCCCGGATGGACATTACCTACAACGGCATGATCACCTCGGAAGCCTACCGCACCTTGTCTGCGGGCAAACCGCCGATCGCCAGCACAGCGATCGCTCAGGCACCTACCGTTAAACAGCAGCCAAACGGCACCCCGGCATCGGTCACCGAAGAGGCTGCTCCCTCGACTGCAAACCGATACCAGCAGGTGAATGAAGCATTGACGGAGCAGTTGGGCGGATTGTCGGCGGTGTATACTCAGCGCGATCGCCTCAAAACTCGGCTGCGCGAACAATGGATTAGCCTACTACCCCCCGCCCTTTCATCCGGCGTACTGGCATCATCCGACAGTCTAATCAACTCCAGTTCCCCCGCTGCCGCCGCTAGTTCGGCTCCGTCGCTCTCTGCCGATGGGCAAGGCATGATTGATATTGATGGATTTTTGCCGCTCCCAGTCCGCTTCAATCCGGTGACTTACTATCAAAAGTATGCGCGGGTTTCTGGTGACTACGATTCTGACTACGAATCATTTACTCTCGAAGGCGTACAGACCGATGCAATGATTGCGATCGCCCAGTATGCTCAATCCCAAAAACTGCCGCTGGTATTTGTCAATTTGCCCCTAACCCAGGAATACCTCGACCCATCGCGCAAACGCCATGAAGATGCGTTTCAGCAGCACATGCTCAGCCTTGCGCCTGAGTTTGGCTTTGTTTACCGCGATCTCAGCAGCGCCCTAGCAACTCAACCTGATTATTTCTCTGATCCCAGCCATCTCAACCGCTATGGAGCCTACGCTGTATCGCAACGCCTCGCCCAAGATGTGATGATTCCATGGCAAATCGCCAAATAGCAGATCAAGCGCAAGGACAAAATGGGAGCATGTCACTTTTGCGCCCTCACCCTTCTATCTTAAAAACAGAGCGAGAGAGGGACTTTGAGATTTGGGTTCCCCTTCTCCTAAAATAGGAGAAGGGGCTGGGGGATGAGAGATGACTTTAGCTGCACATCAGGTTAATTCGTCAATTTTTAGGGTTTGTAACTCATGCAGGTGATTGAATCGACAGCGGCAATATCAGGACAATATTGGGAGTGGCGGGGTCAGCAGGTTTATTATGTGAAGGCGGGACAACGGGGCGATCGCCCGCCTTTGCTGTTAATTCATGGATTTGGTGCTTCGACCGATCACTGGCGTAAAAATGTGATTGGCTTAAGCGACGAGTTTGAAGTGTGGGCGATCGATTTGTTGGGGTTTGGGCGATCGGCAAAACCCGACTGGCAATATAGTGGCGACCTTTGGCGCGACCAACTGTATGACTTTATCACTGAGGTGATAGGTCAGCCTACGGTGCTGGTGGGTAACTCGTTGGGCGGCTATGCGGCGTTGTGTGTGGCAAGTCAGCGTCCCAGTTCTGCGGCTGGCTTGGTCTTGGTCAACAGTGCAGGACCGTTTACAGATTTGAAAGCCACGCCTCCCAAACCCGACCCGATTCGGGAAGTGATGGGCGCAGTAACGCGCAGCTTGTTTCAACAGGATTGGGCGAGTTATTTGCTGTTTCAATATGTGCGGCAAAAGTTTTTGATTCGCAGAACCTTAGAAAAGGTGTATCTTGACCAGAGCGCTGTCACAGATCGCCTGGTCGAGGAAATCTATCAGCCTTCTTGCGATCCCGGTGCGCCCAAGGTGTTTGCATCGGTGTTTCGCACTCCTCAAGGAGAACGGGTGGATGTGCTGCTCGGTCAGTTGACTTGCCCGTTGTTGATGCTGTGGGGCGAAGCCGATCCGTGGATTAATGCGCGCGATCGCGGGGCTAAGTTTCGCGAATGTCATCCACAGTTGACCGAGTATTATTTGCAAGCGGGGCATTGCCCCCATGACGAGGTGCCCGATCAGGTGAATAATTTGCTGCGATCGTGGGTGAGTGGACTTTAGAGGTGCCATCTAGCTTTGCCACATCGCGGCAACTCTGCGCCACTCTTTCACGACAAATGGCGGCACGGTGACAAGAACCTTGCTTTTAGCAGCAGGCAATTCTAGCTTTAAGGGTGCATCCGAGGTAAGTGCGGTAACGGTATTCAGGGCATCGTATTCGCCCACATTGGCGGGAAATGGTGAGCTAGTTGGTAAGACATCCGCAGCCATCCAAGTCTGCTGCGGACTAGTAATTTGCAAATCCATTGGGTGATCTAGCTCTCCGGCACCTGGAAAGCCCACCACGCGCAGATGAATACTTTCCACCTGCCCGCTGTGAACTCGTTTAAATAAGACAAATTGCCAAGCGCGATCGCTGTCATCTCGTAGCGTTTGCAGCGATCGAAACATCATGCGGTTCTCACTCTCAGGATAGGTATGCACCGACGCGATCGCGGGCTGACTGAAACTCAACATCCCACACGCCATCCAGCCAACAGCCCATAAAACCCAATTGATTATCATACTCACCTCACCATTTGTTCCTTGCCATTCCCTATTCCTAAAATTGAGTAGAAACTAAGAATAATTCCTACATTGCCACCACCTTTGATAAAATCAGAAGTTTGCAAAGAACACGATGCCGCAAGGAGATACCCCAATCATGGCGCGAATGTATTATGACGCAGATGCCAACTTAGATCTGTTATCGGGCAAGACCGTTGCCATTATTGGCTATGGCTCCCAAGGACACGCCCACGCATTAAATTTGAAAGATAGCGGCGTTAATGTAATTGTGGGCTTGTATCCCGGCAGTAAATCTGCGGGTAAAGCTAAGGATGCCGGATTGCCAGTTATAAGCGTGGATGAAGCCTCCAAACAGGCAGATTTCATCATGATTTTGCTGCCCGACGAAGTGCAGAAGACCGTTTATAAGCACGAAATTGAGCCAAATCTGACCGAAGGAAAAGTGCTGGCATTTGCTCACGGATTTAATATTCACTTTGCTCAAGTAGTGCCTCCTAGCCATGTAGATGTGGTGATGGTGGCTCCCAAAGGTCCAGGTCACCTCGTGCGTCGCACTTATGAGCAGGGTGAAGGCGTTCCGGCGCTGTTTGCAGTGTATCAAGATGCATCGGGTCAAGCCCGCGATCGCGCCATGGCATATGCAAAAGGCATCGGCGGCACCCGCGCTGGCGTGTTGGAAACAACCTTCCGCGAAGAAACCGAAACCGATTTGTTTGGTGAACAGGTTGTCTTGTGTGGCGGATTGAGTGAGCTGATTAAAGCCGGATTTGAAACGTTGGTGGATGCTGGCTATCAGCCTGAACTGGCATATTTTGAGTGTCTGCATGAAGTGAAGCTGATTGTGGATTTGATTGTGGAAGGCGGGCTGGCGAAAATGCGCGACAGCATTTCCAACACCGCAGAATATGGCGATCTCACCCGTGGTCCTCGCATCGTCACTGATGAGACCCGCGCTGAGATGAAAAAAATTCTGCGCGAAATTCAAACCGGACAGTTTGCGCGGGAATTCGTGCTGGAAAACCAAGCTGGAAAACCTGGATTTACTGCCATGCGCCGCCGTGAAGCGGAACACCCGATTGAAGAAGTGGGCAAAGATCTGCGCGCTATGTTTAGCTGGCTGAAGAAAGCGTAGAGGTCAGGTTTCAGGGGTCAGGGGTCAGGATTCAGAGTTTTCTCATCATCTGAAACCCGCAACCTGACACCCGAAACCTTGATCCCCTACTTTCCCTTGTTGTCCAAAAGTAAGGTTTAGTTTGATGATTGATACGGCAGATAAACCCGCGCAACCTCAGCATTCTGTGACCATTTGGGAAACGATCGCGATCGCTCTTGCTGCTGTTTCACTGGTGGCGATTGGGACGGCGGGGCTGGTCTACAAATTCTTTAGTAACGCTGCCAATCCTCAGCGGGCGATTTTGATTGCCCGTAGCTTAATGGATTATCAAATTCCAGGGGGTGCCCAAGGCGCTTTTGGGTCAAATTTTGGCGGCGCGAAGGTGGCGATCGTCACCAGTTCTGGATTTCCTAGGGATGGCAACCTAGTTTCTCCGGCTAAATTAGCGACTCTCAACGGGGTTGAATTATTCATTGCCAGAGTGCCACTAGATGTTGAGACTCCGGTGGGTAGTGTGGTGGTTCCAGATGGATATGCCGCCAAATCCACTGATCCTTACGATCTGTTTTCTTCGCCTGATTTTTCCTTTTCCTACCGCTCTGGAGAAGATTTTCGGGCTGCCACTGAAATGATCGCAAACAAACAATTTTGCGGTTCTGTTGTGCCCGTTCGCATTCAAACCGGTGAGCTTATTTTGAGCGATCAGCTTCCAGGAATTCCAGCCGTTAAATATGACGCGATCGCGACTTTTGAGAACAGCAAACGACAGGTGACATTGACGGCGATCGGGCAGAACGCGAAGCAAACCTCCAACACTGTCTTCAATTCTTTAAAGTGTAAGTAGAAATCCTTGGTAGACTACTTGCAGAATTGTGGAACCGTGATGGAGTCTATCTAAAATGAGTTGGCATATTGTAATCACTAGCCTTTGTCTGTTTGCTATTCCCATGCTGCCGTTGCCTGAAGCGATCGCCGCACCTGCCAACATGACTGACTCTCCTTGGCAGCCCGTCGCCCGGATTGAACCCACCAAGCCCTTTCAGGTTAAAATTATCAACAAAACGGGTATTGAGTTGGACTATAGCTCTACAACCAATGAATTCCCACCCCGCAGACTGGCACCCAGCGTCACCACTACGGTTAAGCAGCTACCCACTCCAGTTTATTTGCTCATTAATCCGTTAGATGGTCGTTTTAATCTCAAATACACTGTTTCAACACGCAATAATTTGGTCACGGTGATAGTCACACAGTCATCAGAAAGCAGACCTGGGTATAGCACCGTTAACATTCAGGAAACAGGCGGCATTTTCGCTTATTAAGGCTAGATGAATACTTCTCCCCGTCCAATTTATTTAGACTGCCACTCCACCACGCCAGTAGATCAGCGGGTGATGGCGGCAATGATTCCGTTTTTTACCCAGCACTTTGGTAATCCTGCAAGTGCGGGGCATCAATATGGGTGGGAAGCAGAAGCAGCCGTGCAGCAGGCGAGGGAGCAACTGGCAGGGGCGATCGCGGCGACACCTGAAGAAATCATTTTTACCAGCGGAGCGACCGAAGCAAACAACTTGGCGATCAAAGGGGTAGCGGAGGCTTATCTCGATCGCGGCAAGCATATGATTACTGTGGTAACCGAACATAACGCGGTGCTTGATCCCTGCCGCTACCTGCGATCGCTGGGGTTTGACATTACCTTTCTGCCCGTTCAGCCAGATGGACTTATTCACCTAGCTGACCTAGAAAATGCCCTGCGCCCCGATACGATTTTGGTGTCGGTGATGGCGGCGAACAACGAGATTGGCATGTTGCAGCCGATCTCTGAAATTGGGGCACTGTGCCATCAGCGCGGGGTTTTGTTTCACACCGATGCCGCCCAAGCGATCGGCAAAATTCCGCTAGATGTGAATGCCATGCAGATTGATTTAATGTCGCTGACCGCCCACAAGGTTTACGGTCCCAAAGGCATCGGGGCGCTGTATGTGCGTCGCCGCAACCCACGAGTGCAGCTTGCGCCCCAACTGCACGGCGGTGGGCATGAGCGCGGAATAAGATCGGGCACACTTTACACACCGCAAATCGTCGGGTTTGCCGCAGCCGTGCAGCTAGGCATTGACGAGATGGTAGCGGAAACGGCGCGAATTACCCAATTGCGCGATCGCCTGTGGCAGCGCTTCAATCAACTGGATGGGATATCCATGAATGGGCACCCCACTCACCGCCTTGCCGGAAACCTCAACATCAGCGTGGATGGCGTAGATGGGCAAGCCCTGATATTGGGCTTGCAACCCCATGTTGCGGTTTCTTCTGGCTCTGCCTGCACCGCCGCCAAAGCCACTCCTTCCCATGTGCTTCAGGCGATCGGGCGATCTGACGCACTCGCCTACGCCTCCCT
This sequence comes from Leptolyngbyales cyanobacterium, assembly GCA_038250345.1. Lineage (GTDB taxonomy): Bacteria > Cyanobacteriota > Cyanobacteriia > Leptolyngbyales > Leptolyngbyaceae > ULC077BIN1. The sequence goes on along the minus strand of JBBSCL010000040.1, from coordinate 5,246 downwards.
CCGATTTGGTATCGGCAGGTTTAATACAGAAGCTGAGATTGATTGGGTGGGAGAACAGGCGATCGCCACTATCCAAGCTTTACGTAAAACGTCCGTAGCGTTGTAAGTGGCTGGGCTTACTTTAGTTGCACATCAAATTACGTGAAGGGAGTAGCTTTACAGGAACCTTCATTTTTGCTCCAGTGCCGCCACACAGCAGCCACACAAGCGTCAGACCAAAATCAATTCCAGAGGTCACGCCAGCACCCGTAATGCGATTGCGATCGATCACCACTCGTTCAGGAATGACCTCGACTCTCAATATCGCCAGTTGATCTCGAAATGCCCAATGACAAGTGGCTTTATATGCTTGCAATAATCCCGCCGCCGCTAAAATCATCGACCCAGCAGACACACTGGTAACATACTGCGCTGTTTCGCTCTACCGCCGTAGAAATGACAACATTGCCAGGATACACGAGCAAGCCAATCTGTAACTGTGTTTGATGCATATTCAAATTCATCAATTACTCAAACGTTACAGATTCATTATCCTCAAAAACGCCGTTAAAAAACTCTACAGTTTCCTTTAGTTCGGCGATAAAAACATCGATTTCCTCGCGAGTGTTATAGAAGTAGAGGCTGGCACGAGCGCTGGAGGAAATATTCAAAAGGCGATGTAGCGGTTGGGTGCAGTGATGTCCAGAGCGAATGGCAACCCCAGCTTGATCCAACAAAGTTGACAGATCATTCGCATGAACATCGCCCACGGTGAATGCTGCTAAAGCCGCCCGTCCGCTGCCGTCTGCGTTGGGTTTGGGTCCCAAAGTTCGCAGGTTGGGGATTTGCTCAAGCTGTTGAAATAGGTAAGCCGTCAGTTCTTCTTCGTAAGCATGAATCTTGTCCATGCCGATCGCGCTCAGGTAATCAATGGCAGCACCGAGGGCAATGGCTTCGGCGATCGCTGGCGTTCCGGCTTCAAACTTGTGGGGCAGTTCGGCGTAGGTAGAGTGATCAAAAAACACATCCGCAATCATCTCACCGCCGCCCATAAACGGAGGCATCGCGTTCAGCAGATCCAGCTTGCCGTAGAGGAAGCCAATTCCAGTGGGCGCACACATTTTATGTCCAGAAGCCACGAGCCAATCGCAGTCAATCTCTTGTACATCTAGCGGTAAATGGGGCGCACTTTGGCAAGCATCCAGCAGCACTTTTGCTCCATAACGATGAGCTTCTACGCAAATTTCTTTCACTGGATTAATGCAGCCCAAGGTGTTAGAGACATGCACTACAGACACTAGCTTGGTTTTGTCAGACAGCAGGGATTTGAACTGTTCAAAGTCAAATTCTTGCGTGTCGGTTAGCTGCACAAACTTCAGCACTGCGCCCGTTTTCTGCGCTACAAACTGCCAGGGCACCAGATTGCTGTGGTGTTCCATCACGGTCAGGATGATCTCGTCCTCTGGCTGCAAGTTGCTCATGCCCCAACTATAGGCAACGAGATTGATCGCTTCGCTGGCGTTGCGGGTGTAGATAATTTCGCTTCGGGAAGCCGCGTTGATAAAAGCAGCAATTTTGTCCCGTGCGCCTTCGTAAGCATCAGTGGCGCGGGAACTGAGGGTGTGCGCTCCTCGATGCACATTGGCGTTGTCATGTTCGTAGTAGTAACGCAGGGCATCCAAGACCGCGATCGGCTTTTGGGAGGTGGCAGCGTTGTCCAGATAGACCAGCGGTTTGCCGTTGACTTCCTGGTTAAGAACGGGGAAGTCGGCACGAACTTTGAGGGCAAGGGGTTTGTCGGTGGCAATTGTCATGGGGGAAATGAGGTTAGGGGTTAGGGTTTGGGGTTTGGGGAATTAATAAAAATCGAGGATTGTTTGAAAGATTCCCAGGATTGTTTCAAGTTCAGTCAAAAAATAGAGGCTGGCATCAATCGTCAGATATTGATTGGTTAGCTTCAGAAATTGCCAAATTTCTCCAGTGGTGACGCATCCATAGATGGTTTCTACGTTTTTTTCTCGCTGTTTATTAAAGAGTGTTGCACCGATCATTTGGGCGGCACATTGCCCTAACCCTAGATCAATATCTTGTTTTTTGGCTTCAACTAAGGAGAATATTGGGGCTTGAATTACTCGTGTGGCTTCGCCTTTGCTCACAATAAAATCACATTCGCCATTCAAGCCTTTGCTTTTGTCTACATCCATTGATTTGCCGGAGTAGATCATGAATTGATTTGGATTTCTACGTTCTAGCTCTAGCAGAATTGGTACGATAATAAATTCAGAACGAGCTTTTTCTGTACCCGATCGCAGTCCCAATTTTTGGCTGATAGAAAGCGTTTCTGTCAGCCAAGCGCTGGCAAGAATCGGTTGAACGGCTTCAAACAGGGCTTCGTTTTTTTCGACTAGCCCAAACTGTTCAACTACTGCTTCTAAGGTAAAGTCGCTATATGCCATAGATTTACTACCAAAACATGGCTAAGACTGCGGAGAACGGGCGATCGCGCTCAATTGCGCTTTTAACGAGGTCACTGGAATTTGGTCAATCACTTCATAGGCAAAAGCAAAAGTCAACAGCTTGCGAGAACTGGCTTCATCAATGCCGCGACTTTGCAGATAAAACACTTCGTCGGTGTCGAGTTGGCTGACCGTGGCTCCATGGGCGCACTTGACGTTATCGGCAACAATCTCAAGCTGGGGTTTGGTATCAATTCGCGCTTTGGGCGACAGCAGTAGGGTTTTGCTCAACTGCCCCGCGTTAGTAAGCTGGGCGGCTTTGGGCACCAACACTTTGCCGTTAAAAATCGCGTGGGCGTGATCATCGACAATGCATTTGTGAATCTGGCGGCTAGTGCTGTGGGGTTTGGTGAAGGCGATCGCGCTGTGGGTATCACTCACCTGATTACCCGTAATCATCGTCAGTCCATTTAGCACCGTGTCCGTCTGCTCACCGGTTTGGTAAACCTCCAAGTTATGACGAGACAGCTTGCCGCCAAAGCTAATGGCATTGCAGGTATAGCGAGAATTCTGTGCTTGAGTCGCGATCGTTTTACCAATGTGAACCGCTTCAGAACTATCGCGCTGAATTCGGGTGTGGTTCACTTCAGCATTGTCCGCAACCACAATTTCTGTGACTGAATTGGTGAAATACACTCCTTCATGCAGCGTGACAAAATCCTCAATCAGGGTTAGCTTGCTGCCAAGTTGAGCAACGACAAGACAACGAGGGTGAGCGATCGCGGGTTGAGTTGCGGTTGACATATACAAAATCTGGATCGGCTTATCGATCACCTGATCTTTTTCTACCCAAACCAACGCGCCATCGGTAAAGCTGGCAGTGTTTAAAGTTGTAAAGACTTCTTCTGCTCCAGGCTGTTGGGCAAGGTGAGGTGATAAGTCCTTGAACGCTGCCGCCGTTGCTAGATTGGTGACCAATACGCCATCGGGCAATCCATCCACTGCGGATAACGCAGGATCGTATACGCCGTTCACAAATACCAAGCGACTGCTGACCGCTTCGGGAACAATGAACGGTTTGATGTGAGGAAAGCCTAAAGTCGGATGGACATCTACAGACTGCAAATCGGCTTGCAATAGTGGAGATAAATCTGCAAATCGCCATGCTTCATCGCGAGTGGATGGAATCGCCAGTTCTTGGACTCTGGCAGTGGCGCGATCGCGAATCACTTGCAGTCCGGCGAGTGACTCATGGAGAGGAACCCGAAGATGCAGCAGGGTTTGTAGATAAGTGGCGCGATCGCCTTTGTTAGAAAGTCCAACATTGCCAACTTCAGAAACGGTAGACAATTCAATCATCGTGCTGCAACCTCTTCTTCTCGAATCCAGGTGTAGCCGCGCTCTTCCAGTTCCAGCGCTAGTTCCTTGCCACCCGTGGTTACAATCTGTCCGCCTTCCATCACATGCACATAGTCCGGCACGATGTAATCTAACAAGCGTTGATAATGGGTAATCAATACCACGGCATTCTCGGTTGTCATCAACTGGTTCACGCCAGCCGACACAATCCGCAGCGCATCGATATCCAGCCCAGAATCCGTCTCATCTAAAATCGCTAGCTTTGGCTCCAGCAGCGCCATTTGCAGAATTTCGTTGCGCTTCTTTTCGCCACCAGAAAAGCCCTCGTTGACGCTGCGGTCAAGGAACGCCGGATTCATCTTCACTACATCCAGCTTTTGCTGCACCAAGTCTTCAAAATCGAAGATATCCAATTCATCCAGCCCTGCAAACTTGCGCTTAGAGTTGTATGCCACACGCAAAAAGTCGAGGTTGCTGACACCGGGAATTTCGATTGGGTATTGGAAGGCGAGAAAGATGCCAGAGCGCGATCGGTCTTCTGCTTCCAACTCCAACAAATTTTGTCCTAAATAGGTAACTTCTCCACCCGTCACGGTGTAATCTGGATGCCCCGCTAAAACTTTGGAAAAGGTGCTTTTTCCCGATCCATTCGGTCCCATAATCGCATGAATTTCACCCGCTTTCACCTCAAGGTTTAGACCCTTAAGAATCGGCGTTCCCTCTACTTCTGCGGTCAAATTTTTTACCGCCAAAATCACTTCACTATCTTCTCTAATCATCACTCACTACTCCTAACTGCTTGGCGCACAAATTCTTAAAGCTGCCCGATTCGCTTCAAAATCGCTAAAACATCGTAAAGCTCATTCCCAGGGTTACTAATCTCAAATATTTTTGATCGCGAATATCGATTAATCTCTCCACGCAGGAGCTTAATGAACATAAAACTGCCACCCGCCACAATCAACCCAAAGCTAGGCTGTTGAGCAGAATGAGGGTCTGCCAACATATATGTCAGCAATTGAGCTAACCCAACTTCGACCGAAAAGAAATTTTCTTTGGATTCGATCGCAAGCACCCAAAAGCCTTCTTTTAGAAGAACTAAATCTGCCTGCCCTCGGACAATCATTCCTTCATCTTCAGCAGAAATTTCAATCGATTTCTCTGCGCGAATATGGAATGGCGGTAGGAAGAAACCACCCACGAACAGGATAGGTCCAAGTACCGCAATCTGAACCGCCTTTTCTAATAAAGGCGGGTAGTTAATTAAATTGAAATAGCCCTCTTTAACCTGGTTCAAAATTCCTTTTTCAGACTCAGAAACGGCTGGCAAATCATCTTGCCATTCCCGAAAAAACTGCTCGTCGCGCACTAGTTCTAGACTAAAATTATCAATCAAGTCACGCAGAGTAACATTTCTAGCCTGTAAAGTTTGAGTCATTGCTTAAGCACCCT
>JBBSCL010000039.1:0-12185 GCA_038250345.1 Leptolyngbyales cyanobacterium | reverse complement strand
GTAACTGAGCCGTATGCGACTGCCAGCGATCGCGACCATAAAGGGCAGCAATTCCAAAGCTGCTGATGATTAAAACACCAATGATTGCAATCCATTGAAGCCACATAATATTGATCTCTGTTTGTTAATGCAGCATTTGATAGAGGGTGATGATGATAATGATCGCGAAAATAGTGGTGTAGATTAACTTCGTGTATTTGGCTAACCAACTGGGAAGATAAATATCAAAATTGTCCTTAGTGGAATTTGAATATTTTCGAGCCAGCAGATTTAAGGGGCAGTGAGATTTGAACGTAAGGAGGACCAGCCCTTCCAGGCAGACAAAGCCATACCCGATCCAGAGCCAGCGATCGAGTTTATGGGCGATAGCGGCATACAGCATATAGAAAATCACACCATTGAAGAAGATCCAGATCAAAGTATGAACGACTTTAATCAGCATCAATTTGATGTTACTTTCCACATCACCTCTCTATTTTTAAGGTGTGATTGTCCGAAAAGGCTGCTTGTCTTCCCGACAGATTTGCTGAATAATATTGCGTCCTGACATTGCCACCACTGGCACACTACCACCGGGTTCGACCCACTGACCGATCGCATAGAAATTCCGCAGTTTAGGTAATGTTTTCGGCAATCCTTTTATCGAGAGTGGGAGGGTTTGCTTCGTCAGTAGCCAGCCACAGGTCGATCCTTTCCAGTTTCCAGTGTAACGCTCGTAGCTCAAGGGAGTCGCTACATCGACAAATTCAATATCAGTCTTAATACCAGGATAGAATTTGTCTAGAAGATCGATGAGAATTTGCGATTCTTGAAGTTCCTCCGCATCGTAGCTCGAACGACCATAAATACGCTGCCAATATTCATAATTAGTCGTCAACAGCACGACCAGAACCGATTTTTCTGGTGGTGCTAGCGAGGGATCAAAGCAATAGTGCTTGACTCCAATCTCATACCGCTCTTCCCCCGCAATGACTACAGGTTCATTCAGCAGATGCGTCGTCCAATGCGGTTTAGAGGATAGATCTCGATTGACTTATGCTCCATCACGAAGATTTCCTACATATGGTGGTTGAAGTGATTTACAGGGGTAGCGTCCGGGTTAAACGAATGGTTCACCTGCTCATTTCTCCCCAAAGACTATCTTGGCGATCTGTGTACGCATTTCAAACAGATCCATATCTTGCCGATTGCCTAAGATAATGATGACGATCTTGTCATTGGGATAGCGGGCAATGACACTATGAAAGCCGTTAATCCCTCCTTCGTGACTGACCAATAGGTGATTACCTTCCTCACCGATGCCCCAACCATAGCCATAGCCATAGCGGAGTCCGCTGCGATCAGACGTCAGGGCAAAAGGAGTGAACATCTTGTCTCGCAAGTTTTTCGGGATCAGTTTGTCGGTGTACAACGCCTGATCCCAACGGTAGAGGTCTTCCACGGTGGAGTACAATCCGCCAGCGGCGTAGGGGTTAGACATATCGACGAAATCAGCCAGAACGCTCGTCTGGTCACGATAGCCGACAGCAAGATCGCCTTTGTTGTGGTCGTAGCCCGAATTGACCATCTGCAAGGGGACAAAAATATTATCCCTGAGGAATGCTTCATAGGTCGCGCCCGATGCCCGTTCAATGATGGCACCTAGCACGACATAACCGGAGTTGCTGTAGCTAAACTTTTTGCCTGACTGGAAATCCAGAGGTTTGTCTTTGAACCGGGCGATCGTTTGGGTGGGAGACGACGGCAATCCTTGGGTGGTCAGGTAGTCTGGGAGCCGGGTGAAATCTGGGATGCCAGAAGTATGGGTCAAGAGTTGATGAATCGTGATTGCCTGCCATGAGATCGGACAGTTTGCAAGATACGTGCAGATGTGATCGTGAACATTGAGTTTGCCCTGTGTCTGTAAGATCAGGATCGCCATCGCCGTGAACTGCTTCGTTAGTGAGCCGATCCGAAATTTTGTTTGCGCCGTGTTCACCAGATGCTTTTCGCGGTCTGCCTCGCCATACCCCTGTCTGAGCAGAACTTTGCCGTTTCGCGCAATCAGCACTGACCCGCTAAAGAGTCTCGCTTTAGTCAGCTTGTTCAGGTAGGTATCAGCTTTGGCAATGATGTCCTGAGCCAAAACCTGGTTCACCATCACATCGATGAATTTGGCTGACTCATTCATCCAAGAACCGTGACCTGAATGCTCAAACCAAATCAATTCTTTGTGGGGTGCAGTCAGGAGATTAAAATACTCCTCGGTCAGCTTCGGCGACGTGGTGCCATCGTGGCGACCAATCAAAAAGTAGGCGGGCACTTTGAGGCGCGTTGCCTGCTTGCGAAAGTCCACACCCCACAATTGCGGAAAGACAACTCCTACTGTTTCCAGTTCGCCTCGAGACAAATTCACCTTGTCGTACAATCCGTACTCAGAGCTTGTAATAAGGTCAAACAATATGTTGGACTTCGGTTTGGCGATCGCAAGATTCTGATGCTCATTCCTATACTTATTCAGATCATTGAGGTAGGTCAGCATCTTGGGCAAGACATCGTTGCCGTAATAGGGCGGTGGTCCCTGCTGCTTAAGTTTTTCCACTTGCTGCATGTCTCCGCGTTCCTGTGCCAAACGCAGTGCCAAAGCATATCGGATCAGCTCGTTCTCCAGAAACGCCACCACCTGACCCGTGCCGATAAACGCATGAAACAAGTCTGGGTAGCGTTGCACCACCATAATGCCAAGGGCGCTGCCCCACGACTGTCCCGACAGATAGATTTTTTGTGTGCCAAAGCGTTGGCGCAGGTGCAAGACCAATTCGTGGGCATCGCTGATGTAACGATCGGGGGTCAACTTTGCATGGTCGATCGCGTTAAAGGATTTGCCTGCCCCCGGTTGATCCCAGTTGACGACAACAAAGCGATCTTCCAGCCCAGCGAGTGCGCGCCGCTCAAGTACGAGTTGGCTACCACCGGGACCGCCAGCCAGAAAGAGTAGCACTGGATTGCGCGAATCCTTGCCGCGAATCGTGATCCATTCCTCGGAGCCGTTGAGTTTCACTGTTTCTAGTACCGCAATGCTGTGGGGCATGAGTTTGCCGTTGGCATCGAGAATGGGGGGTGTGGATGCGAAGAGTTGTGAGGCGAAAATGGCAAGGAGGGCGATCGCTATAAACCCTGTAAGTTCGGCAAGCACTACACGCATGGTAAAGCCAAGCCGAAACACCGCCACCAACAGAGCGACCTCTGCCATTGCAAAAAGAATCAGGATCGATGTTGGGACGGTGGTGCTAATGGGCAGCAATGCAACTGGTAAAATTGCCAGAAACATCAAGATGAATACCAGAACTCGTAGCGATATAAGCGCGATCGCGCTAGCAATTCTCAGTTTGGATCGCTGGTTCAACTTCAGATATGGGTTGTGGATCATAATGACGAACATTGATGCTGCCCTGTTCACTCAATCACTATTTCAGGTCTCTCTGTACCAAATTTCCACAGCAAGATGACACCCAAGCCGAACAGATTGACCAGGAAAACGACCAACCCTCCGAAAAATGGAATGAGTGTTAAAACGGTCACGATCGCCAAGCCCAACAAGAACTGCTGCTGTAACGATCGATTGCCATCACGAACTAGGCATTGACCAACAAAAAGAGCCACGCCTAATGATCCGACTAGAGCCGTGATCACCGCAGTGAGACTTAGAAGTGGAATCAGAGGAATACCAATGAGTGTAATCGCTAGAAAGATGGTGGCAAAAACAAAAGAGACGATCGCTCCGATGCCCCATAGAGCGCTTAGACCGGAGTGTTGACGCAATTTTGTTGCTAAAGTTGGCAAGAACTGTGGGCTAGTCTGCAAAATAATTAGCCCGAGAATAGCGGCTACTACGGCGGCACTAATTCTAAAAATGGCACTGAAGAAATACTGAGCGAAGAAGCTACTTCTGCCTCGATCAGAGCCATACATCATGCCATGTCGATCGCTGAATGTGGCGCGTTCACCATTCACGATCGCACCGGGTTCCTGTACGATCTTTCCACCGAAGGAGTAAGCATCGCCCTCTACCTGCGCGCCTTTTTTCAGTATGACATCGCCGCCAAAGGCGATCGCAGTATCCACAACTTTGGCATTAGGGGATACCGTAACGTTCCCCCCAAAAGCAAGGGCATTTTCGACAACTTGATTCTCTGATACGGTTACGCTGCCACCAAAGCGAATGAGGTTGGTATTGTTGATATTGACATCAGTCTGAGCCAGGGCATTGCCTGCAAAGATCATGCAAATGGTGGCTATAAAAGCCAGAACTAATTGTTGCCACTTCATAAATTTCATCCTCGTAAACGACAAGAACATCGACTATCTCTCATAACATTGAAAAAGATGAGGAAACCGTGAGAAAGGTATAAATGAGATGAACTATGACAAATTCCCATTATTTCCGCATCAATCAATCAACGGGTCGGTGTAGTGAAACCGCAACGAATAATGCTTCAAAGAACCCGTTGTTCCTGGTAGAAACTCTTCTCTCTATCATTGGTCGCTAGGTTTTTGGTTGTTGTTATATTCATCAGATAACCGCCGAAGCCTGTTATCCATAGCACAACAGGATAAACAAGCCATCTTTCTGTGCCGCCCAAGCCAATAAAAGGAACAATAATATTAGGGGCAAACACAACGGCACACCATGTTATTAGTGAAATGGCTCCAAAGACAATGCCGATAAATTTAAACGGAGCAGAAACGACTTTAAAGGACGTAATAGCTGATACTCCACCCGCTATAAACACAAGCAAAGAGAATATGCTGTGGTACGGAACTTTATCACCAGCAAAGAATCCAATGCCCACTAAACCCAAACCAAACAGACCAAGCGGAATACTGAAAAGCAGTTTTTTGAAATATCGATGCTGAAAAAATGTCGCCGTCAAAGCCATCAAGCCGGATAAAAGCATAGTGAGATTAAAAATGCCGGAAGATGGCTGATAGATTAAGCTGTTGGGTGGTTTTGTCGCACCAAGGTCACTTATTTCGCTGTTAAAAGTCGTGTACCCAGATGGATATAATGCTTCAGCGGTGATGATGCCCATTAAAGCAAATGAACCAGCAAGAAAGAGTAATACACCGGAGAGTCTTAGCTTATTCATGACAGATTGTTTTGATTAAATTGTTGAGAGCTTTGTGTATATCTATACCGAGCTAATGTCGTTGATCCCCACAGAAAGATGATAATGATGGCGACGATCGCAATTACTGAATAGTGAACATAAGGATAGTCAACTAGCGGATTGTGGTTTTGGTCTTTTGGAAATAAAATCCTGCCAATATTAGCTATGCTGTGAAATAGAATGCACGCAAATATACTTTTCCCAGTGTTGTTATAAAGCCAAACAATTAGTATTCGCATACCAACAAGACCGAGAGTTGCCCATGCCATCCATGTCAAACCGTTACCCTGTTGAATGATTGATGGGTAATGAAGTATTGCCCACACCAAGCCCACAATGATGGCTGTTTTTAGTGCATCCCATCGTTCTTGCAGAGCATCAACGGCATATCCCGACCAGCCGACTTCTTCACCTGTAGCACCGATAAAGATAATCACAAAAATTAGCGCGTTATCTGAAAATGGAATTTCCACTCCTACAGGAAGTGGCAGTCTAAACAGTTGCATTACTCCATAGATCAATAAATATATTATTGGCATCAAGAAAATAAGAGGCAAATACCAGGTTTTTTGCCTGATTCTTGAAAAATCAAACACTCTTTTCAGCAGTTTCTTCACGCCACCCTGCCCTTCTTCTTTATAAACAAGGATACAGGCAGCTATTAACGGTATAAAGGTAGCTATGAGGTCAGTAATAGGAACATCCAGCGGGAGTCCCTTAACTTTGACCATTGGTTCAATAACCCATATTGGAATAGCAAGAGCAAAAACCAGTAGAAAGAACTTTAGCGGTGATTTATTTGATGATGTGCTGGTATACATAATTGCGATTTGTTAAAGGTCGTTTTAGATTGATTAGTCAGAACGTGACTTTAAATGTGACTATTTCATCATGTACGTACAAACCAACTAACAGGTCGGCGGAGTGAAACTGGTGGTGGATAGTCCTTCACGTAACCTATACGCAAGATAAATTGAACATTTTCGCTGATTCCAATCGATTGATTCAGCGTTCGTCGCGTAGAGGCTTCTTCCAAGATTTGTGTCATCGGATGAATGGCAATATTCTTTTCCCGTACTTTCAGGAAAAGTCGTTGCATTCGCCTACCCGTTTCCAGTAATGTCGCTACCACATTGTCCTTGCTGGTGATGAGAAGCCAACCTGCCGATGCCGATACTTCCTTTTCAACATTAGCAATGCCTCGCGTTCTAAAATCCTTTTTCATCACATCGTCTTTGCCGTAAAAATTCCGCACTACCCAGCCAGAAAAGCCGTCGATTTCCATACCTGCCGTTGTCAGTCCATCACGATGTTGTTTAGCATCTTGACTAGAGAATCTGATCCAGTCGGCTAACTCTTGCTGTGCTGGGTCACGATCGGCTTGGAGGCGGTTGGCTTCAATGGTTTGTTCATTAACAAATTGACTTTCCTTGCTGGTGCCAGGTAGATAGTGAATAAATTCTGGTTCTGCATTGACCAGAAATGCCACATCTTCCTTTTTCAGCACATCATTTGCAAAACCAGCACGAACAGTCCGACGGGTTTTAATTTTTGCGGTATCAAAGGTCTTGCTCGATGCTTGCTTGATCAGTTTTACGTCCATCACACGCTCGTCCTGATTGGTCGTCGCGAGTAACGTCCAATCACAGATATAGCCGAAAGAATTGGCGGCATAATCCAGATTTTGCATGAACGCGCCGATCGATAGCATCGTTTCGCGTTGCGTCGGGTCAACGGCAGGCAGCCATTTGTGGCGATCGTTGCCGATCATCCAGTGATATGGTTCGAGATATTGAACAGACCACGGCTGCGTGTTGTGACCACTCGGCGCAAGCGACGCGAGAAACAAAATCTCTTTTTCGTCTGGTTTGAGTTTGGTGCTGCTATTGTCAGTCGGTTTTAGATCTGCTCTAACCAGATTGCTTCGATCGCTCCCTAAATAAGTGATTGCCCCAGTTGCAACTACTGTCCCGCCTGCAATACCAATAAATTTTTTCCGTTTCATCATGAGTGACCTTTGATCTCAATCGTGAAGCTATTCCAAATAAGCTGAGAACAGCATGGAAAGCGCAAAGCTCCCCATAAATGTCAAGGTGTATCCGCTTTTAGCTTGTGTTTGATGTGCTTCTGGCAGGATTTCTTCGACGATCGCAGTGATCAATGTGCCTGTTGTGAAAGCAAGTACAACAAGTTTGAATAGATCCGCTTGTCTGCGCAAACCCCAATAGCCCAACGTGGTGCCCAACCAAACAGGAATATCAAAGCAGCCAGTAAGAAAAAGCGCCGCTCGCGTAGTAGATCAATGGCAAATCATTGAGCTGACTCAGCCGTGTTGGTTGGTGCCGAGTCAATCTGGAGATCTACTGTAAAGCGCTTCGTTGTCCTGAATGCAGTGTGAGCATCCAAGCGCCATCGAACAAGAGATTAACTCCAATCAACGTGCCAATCAGCCAAGCCGCGCTAGATGGAAAGCTCGACCAAACGAAAATGCCGAAAATAATGCCAATAAGTCCACTTGCAAGCATCCAGCCCCAGTTTGGTGCCATGCGGCGTACTTGAAACGCAATCGACACTTGAATGATGCCTTGCACAAAAATGGTGATGCCCATCACCAGCGTCAAAGCAAGCACCCCTTCAAGCGGTTTTGCGACGACGACAATGCCAGCCAAGAGATACAAGAAACCGAGAAACAGCTTCCAAGTCACCTGTCCTGCGCCTTTTGATTGCACGGCATACACCATTTGAGCGATGCCAGCAAACATGAAGATCCAACCAAACACTAAGGTTGAAGCAATGCTGGCAACAAACGGAAAGACGATCGCCATGATGCCCAATATAATCATGAACACAGCGATCGCCTTTAACCATCTAGAGCCAACAACTTGCACATCCGTTTCAGATTCGATCACTCTCATATGGTTTCCCCCTTTTTTAAATAGCGATGCTGAAATTTTTTGAAGCCTCATTGATAACGCTTAGGATCGTGGCTTGATTACCCTGAATCATCTCCCGACCGTAGTAGGCACGTTACATGGAACGTCCCTACTACTGAAAGAATTACATCTTATTCAATCCGCATTCCTTACCATATTGATTGCACACAGGTATTTCTGAAAACCCTTGAGAGTAAGGCTTTCAGAAAATACTTGATTCCAACCTAAACGACGACAGCGACCAGCGTGACTTATTTCTTTTTGGTGTCCGCAGCAGTTTCAGCATCCAGTCTGGCGGCGATCGCTGCCAAGGTTGCTTCTTCGGCTTCTTCCATCGTCACCATTGCCAGAAAAGTTGCTGTATCGGCATAGCCTTCCGCTTGATCGGCTCGATGTTCCAGTTTCTTAACTTCGCGACTGACTTTCCATTCCTCCACATTCGCTTTCACCTCAGCTTCTTTTGCCTCAAATTGAGTCTTAAGCTTTGCCCGGTGTTCATCAAATTGTTCTTTCTTAGCATCCAGATTTGTCTTCGCTTCATCAAGCTTCGCCTGAATTTCAGCTTGAGTTTTTTTGGGTGTCGATCGAATGCTTTTCCTCAGCGCTTTTGCCCGATCTTCAATCGCTTCTAAGTTGTCATGAAGCTTTTTGGTAAAGTTGTCGATTGCAGTGCTCATGTTGTTTCCTCTAATGTAGTGTTTTTCAGGTTTTTTGATAGTGTTGTCCAATTGTCGTTGAGCATAAAAGTCTTCGTTGCTAATGACTTTATTTACTCTACAAATGGAATACTGAAGCAACTCTTTAATGATTTCATGATGTGGATTAATTGTCATCCATCTATAGATTCAAGCTGTAAGAAAATCGTGAAACAGCCAGATTGATTTGCTGCTTTCTTAATAATGCAATTGCGGCTCTCGGTCAACATTTTGATTAGGCGTAAGCGTAAGTCTCCCACCCATGGCAACCATCATAAACATTGCTACTATGAATGCTGCAATTAACACGCTGAGTAGACTTGAATTCCCCTCTGATTCTGGATCGAATTTTGACTTCGGCATTTTTTCAGTGTGATGACACTTTAAGCAAATCCAAACGTTATCTTCTTTCAAGACATAATCACGCTTCCCACAGTTAGGACAGTCTGCAATATCATGTTCAGACATAGTCAACCTCTTATTCTGTCATACTTTTCTACATAAGCAGTAAGCAAGCAAACCTGACACAACTGTCTCATTGAAGATTCTCGTCGTAGGGCGACTTGCCTTCACTGATTAGAATCATCAACTATATAGGACTTATGGACTTGCCCCCAACCCCGAAATCTGAGGGCTTTAAGAAGATCGGCTCCCCCCAGGTTTGGGGCTAGGGGGCAAATTTCGACAGGTTTTGCGTAAGTCCTACCATAATAATCAGTCAGTCTTTTGTTCTATGAATAAGTTGATCACTGCGACATGATTTAAGAAAGTCATAGAGTGCGTCGAAATCACACATAGAATCATTGTATGACGTTGAACTTAAAGCACTCTACGCTTTCTTCTAATGGGGTTTAAGCCAGACTTCTATTTGAAATCCTCATGAACTTGAGCTTCTATGCCCTCTATGACCGCTCGATCCTGCCTTTCTGTCTGCTTGGTTTTTCCAGCAGGCTGATAGCCAGGGTTCTCAATGCTGTAATCGATCGCTTTTTGAGTTTTACTTTCCAATTGCTTGGCTTTTCCTGCCGTTTGTGTTTGGGAATCGTCTGTTAGATTACCGATTTCTTCTTGGGCTTTGCCTTCGGTATTCTTTGTCATTGCCTTAGCTCGATTCATGCTTGAAAGCTGAGTTGGTTGGCTGATGAGCTGCGGGAGTGAAGTTGCAGCCCAACTATTGGTCGATCCAACGCTAAAAGCGATGGCAATTGCAAGCACGACAGCGAAACTCATGGAAAGACAAAAACTACGAAACTGTTGTAGTAAAATCATCGTTAACTCCAGAAATAAATTTGATGGTTTAGCACTAGATAAATGGTGCTAGAAAGCTAAGAGTCAGCGCTAGAAATTTACGATTTGTGATAAAAAACGAGTCTGATCAACGAAACAGCAAGATAGCTCAAGAGCGCGTAGGCAACGATCGCAATCACAACATTGACATCAAAGATATTTGCCCCACCTTCTGAAGTCGGACTAATGAATAAGGTAGAGAAGGGCGCAATGAAAGGGGCAGAGAGATCGTTAATCAGTCGAGCAAAGCCATTTTGG
This sequence comes from Leptolyngbyales cyanobacterium, assembly GCA_038250345.1. Taxonomy (GTDB): domain Bacteria; phylum Cyanobacteriota; class Cyanobacteriia; order Leptolyngbyales; family Leptolyngbyaceae; genus ULC077BIN1. Next base: position 1,862 of record JBBSCL010000039.1, on the reverse strand, counting down.
GGATTGGCACCCAACAACCGCAGCAAGAATCGCATCACAAGCAATATTTCCAGCATTCCTGCTAGCCAATAAAGGCTATTCATGATCCAGATGAAGGTCGTATTGCGTCGGGCAGTGCTCAGACGTTCCTCCCCTTGATGCAGTCGGAAGGCCTCTTCATCACGGCGCAGGTCTTGTCGGCGCTCAAGATTGGTGTCATTATTCTGATCGTGATTCATACTGAAACCATTGCTTTTTGATTACTGTTTTTGATGGACTGGTTGAATTTAGAAACTCAGTACCTGAGCCGAATGAACGCTCCTGGTCTTAGTGTAAGGAATGGCTGTTCTATTTCCGGTTTGAATTGATTAACTACAATACAAAACGTAAGGTTTAAGCCTGGTTGACTGACAAATCTTTCTGTGATCGCCTGCCCCGCCCTGCACTGAAAGTGCGGGCTAACAGCAGTAAGTCCTCTCAAGAGGACTGCAAGGGTCTTTCAACCCGTTTTAACGGGTTTGAAACCGTTAGCCCGGATTTTAATCACGGGCGGATCAGCAACGGAGCCATAAGCCTTTCAGGACTTTTGTCAGTCAATCAGGGTTTAAGCCTGCCGTCTCAGCCGGGGTTTTAGAAGCCAGAGCAGCGCAATCCCTGTAATACCGCCAACAACCGCCCCTGCTGCCAATCCAGTAGCAGCACCCGCCAAGGCTGTGGCAAGGTCGAAGCGATCGAATATCATGAAGGTGGTGCCGACAAAAGCAACGAGCAGACCACAAGCCCACGCGATCGCATTGGCAAACACCCACCAACCTGCACGACGGATATGTTCTCGCAGCACTAACCATTGAGCCAACCCCAAGACACCACCAGTCCAGGCTCCCACAAGGAACACGCCTCTGGCTAAAGCCAGGGTTCTCATCTCAGCGGTGCCTGTGTGATCCAGCACAAGAAAGAACGACAGCAGCGCAATGGCTTTGATGCCAAGGAGCCAGGCAATGGTTGCCGCGATCGCCGTGACTGCAATCCACTTGCCCACGTGTTTGATGTAATGCCGTAGCACGAGCCATTGGGCGCAGCCAAGGACAATGCCTTGTAATAAACCAACGGTATATAAAACGGCGACGAGTTCAGTGGTGCCCAGCCACTTCATGGTTGTGCTGGCAAGGAGCACCAGGACTAAGCTCACCAGTTCCGCGATCGCGGTTGCAGCCACCCACGCTTCCCATAACGTCCAGCCTTTGCTGAGGCGCAAGGTGTGGATGAGTCCATGTCGTTGGTTTTCAAGCGGGTGTTTAGACATCACTGCCTCTATACCAAATGTACTCTGTTGCTGGTTCAGACCTGAAAAGTCTTGATTCATACATGACTTTCATGTGCTGCTTCCACTGGTTGCTCGCTGGCGCTCAACTGGGTTGGAGCTTGATCAACGTTTTTGTCCCAGCAGCGTCACTGATCCACAGCGCTACCACCTGACCGTTTGCGTTTTGCCCCGTTAACACTTCAGTAGGTGCATCGATCGTGTGAGCATATGTCACTTCATCCTTACCCACTTCAATCACCAGATCATTCCCTTTGCTGGGGCGATCGTAAACGATTGCCAGCAACGGTGTATTTTCAATCAACGTTTCATCACCGAGTTCGGTACTGATGGTTTCGATGGCAATGTGTCGTCCACGATTACCATCAGAGAACTGATCGAAAAACTCGCCCCAGCGATCGCGGGACACGGTTTTGGTAACGTCAATTTTGCTGACCATACGATTCCTTCTTAATTGGACATCAACATCATCTGGTTTAGAACTAATGATGATCGATCGCTTACTTTCCACTCGCCTCGCAGCGGCGTTTGCTTTGTCGCTGCGAGGCTATTACAGCCTCTT